>NZ_JBHWLY010000028.1:0-72949 GCF_042730435.1 Nocardioides sp. NPDC059952
GCCCCTCCCCCCCCCCCCCACCCACGGGGGGCGCGCCGGCGCCGTCCCGGGCCGGCCCCTCCTGGGTTCAGACAAGCCTCAGCGCTGGACGGCCCCGGTGAGCTCGGCCGCCTTCGCCACGGCCGCATCGCGTGCGGCCGCGGTCTCCTCAGCCTTCAGCGTGCGGTCGGGAGCCCGGAAGCGCAGCGCGAAGGCGAGCGACTTCTTGCCCTCGCCGACCTGGTCGCCCTCGTAGACGTCGAAGAGCCGCACCGTCTCCAGCAGCTCGCCGGCGCCCTCGCGCAGGGCGGCCTCGACGGCGGCCACGGTGACGTCGGTCGACACGGTCAGCGCGACGTCCTCCTTCGCGATCGGCATGGTCGAGAAGACCGGGCCGGCGGCGGTGGCGGGCACCTTCGAGATCAGGAAGTCGAGGTCGATCTCGACCGCTGCCGAACGAGCAGGCAGCCCGAACGCCTTGCACACGTTGGGGTGCAGCTCGCCGGCGTGGCCGAACTCGACCCCGTCGACCGAGACGACCGCACAACGACCCGGGTGCCACGGCGCCCGCGAGGCCGAGGCGACCTCGACACTCACCCCGAGCTCCGTGCCCAGGCGGCGTACGACGTCGATGGCGTCGGCCCACGAGGCGGTCTCGGCGGCACCCCACCAGCCACCCCGCGTACGCTCCCCGGCGAGCACCACTCCGAGGTGCAGCGGCTGGCGCGGGATCGCGGCGAGCAGCTTCTCGAGCTCCTCCTCGGTCGGGCGCCGGTCGACACCGTAGATCGGCGCGGCCTGGTCGACCGGGAAGGCGACGGTCGCGGTCTCGAAGAGGGAGACCCCGTCCTGACCTCGGGAGACGTTGCGCGCGGCGACCTTGAGCAGGCCCGGGAGCAGCGTCGTGGTGTAGCCCGGCTCCTCGCTGCTGAGCGGGTTCGCCAGCTTGACGGTGTGCCGCAGCACGTCGTCGGCGGGCAGCCCGAGGCGGTCGAAGTCGGCCTCGCCCACGAACGGGAAGTCGACGACCTCCACCAGCCCGGCACCGGCCAAGGCGCGCCCGATCCGGCGGCGCAGCTGCTGGGCGCGGGTCAGGCCGCCACCGGTCGCCCGGCGCGGCAGCACCGAGGGGACCTGGTCGTAGCCGACGATCCGGGCGACCTCCTCGACCAGGTCGTAGGGGTCGGTCAGGTCGACCCGGTAGGTCGGGACGGTCGCGGTCAGCGAGTCACCCGACACCGTGACGCCGGCACCGATCAGCTCGAGCGACTTCACCACCGTCGCCTCGTCGATGTCGAGCCCAATGATCCGGGCCGGCAGGTCGACGGGGATGGTGATGGTCTTCAGCGGCGCACGCGTCTGCGGCGAGGCCGTCGGCCCGACCTCGGAGACGCCGACGGCCTGACCGCCACCGTGCTCGACGAGCAGCTCGACGACACGCTCGGCCGCCGCGGGCGGCAGCAGCGGGTCGACGCCGCGCTCGAAGCGCTTGGAGGCCTCGGAACCGAGCTTGTGACGCTTCTGGGAGCGGAAGACGGTGGTCGGGTCGAAGTGCGCGGCCTCGACCACGATGTCGGTGGTCGTCTCCGAGATCTCCGTGGACGCCCCGCCCATGACACCAGCGATACCGATCGGGCCGGAGTCGTCGGTGATCAGCAGATCCTCGGGCGAGAGCACACGCACGACGTCGTCGAGGGTCGTGATCTTCTCGCCCTCGCTCGCCCGCCGGACCACGATGTCGCCGGACAGCTTCGCGCGGTCGTAGCAGTGGGTCGGCTGGCCGAGCTCCATCATCACGTAGTTGGAGACGTCGACGGCCAGCGAGATGGAGCGTACGCCGGTGGCCTCGAGCCGCTTCTTGATGAACTCGGGCGTCGGCGCGGCCGGGTCGAAGCCGGTGATCACGCGGGTGACGAAGTAGTCGCACGCCTCGTCCTCGAGCCGGACCGGGTAGCCCGACCCGTCGGCGACAGGGAAGTCGATCTGCGCCGGGTCGCGGAACGGTACGTCGAAGCCCAACGCCGCGTCCCGGGCGATGCCACGCATCGAGAGCGCGTAGGCACGGTCCGGGTTGATCTCGAACTCGATGATCTCCTCGCCGAGCCCGAGCACCTCGCGGGCGTCGGTGCCGGGCGCGGGAGCATCGGCCGGAAGCACGATGATGCCGTCGGCCTCCTCCCCCAGCCCGAGCTCGCGGGCGGAGCAGATCATCCCGGCGCTCATGTGGCCGTAGGTCTTGCGCGCCGAGATCTGGAAGTTGCCGGGCAGAACGCCACCGGGCAGGATCACGACGACCTTGTCACCGGGGACGAAGTTGTGCGCGCCGCAGACGATCCCCTGGGGCTCCCCGGTGCCGTTGGCATCGCCGACGTCGACCGAGCACCAGTTGATGACTTTGCCGTTCTTCTGGGGCTCCTTCTCGGCGGTGAGCACCTGGCCCACCACCAGCGGACCCTCGATGCCGGCACCGGAGGTCTCGATCGCCTCCAGCTTGAGGCCGAGCGCGGTCAGCCGGTCGGTGATCTCCTCGACCCCGAGCTCGGCCGGCAGCGAGACGTACTCCTTGATCCAGGAGAGGGGGGCCTTCACAGTTCACTCCCGAATGCAGTAGTAAGCCGGACGTCACCCTCGAAGAGGGTGCGCAGGTCGGACAGGCCGGTGCGGAACATCAGGGTGCGGTCGATGCCCATCCCGAACGCGAAGCCGCTGTACTTCTCCGGGTCGACGCCGCACGCCACCAGGACGCGCGGGTTGACGATCCCGCAGCCGCCCCACTCGATCCAGCCCTCGCCCTTGCAGGTCCGACACACCACGCCGTCGATCACCTGAGCGCCACGGCAGACGAAGCAGGTCAGGTCGACCTCGGCCGAAGGCTCGGTGAAGGGGAAGTACGACGGTCGGAACCGGGTCACGATGCCCTCGCCGAACATCTGCGTGGCGAAGTGGTCCAGGGTGCCCTTCAGGTTCGCCATCGAGATGCCCTCGTCGATGGCCAGCCCCTCGACCTGGTGGAACATCGGGCTGTGCGTCGCGTCGTACTCGTCGGTGCGGAAGACCCGGCCCGGGCACACGACATAGATCGGCGCCTCGCGGGTGAGCATCGTCCGCGCCTGGACGGGGCTGGTGTGGGTCCGGAGAACCACGTGGTTCTCGGCGGGCTCGGTCCAGAAGGTGTCCTGCATCGTGCGCGCAGGGTGGTCAGGACCGAGATTCAACGCGTCGAAGTTGAGCCACTCGGCCTCGATGAGCGGACCCTCGGCAACCTCCCAGCCCATCGCCACGAAGATGTCGGCGATGTATTCGGCGCCGGTGGTGAGCGGGTGCCGCCCACCGGCCGGGACCCGGTCGGTCGGGAGCGTCACGTCGACGGTCTCCTCGACCAGCATCCGCGCCTCGTGCTCGGCCTCGAGCACCTTCTGCCGAGCCGCGAGCGCCTGGTTGACCGCGCCACGGGCCTTGCCGACGCGCTGGCCGGCGTCCTTGCGCGCGGCCGGAGGCAGCGCGCCGATCTCGCGGTTGGCCAGGGCCAGCGGCGAACGGTCGCCGGCGTGATCGAGCCGCGTCTGCTTGAGCTCCTCGAGACTGTTCGCGGCGTCGATGGCCACCAGCGCAGCATCGCGCGCGGCCTCGACCTCCTCAGCCTTCAAGGGGGTGACCTCTACCGGGTCATAGTCGGTGTTGGGACCGGACATCACTGGCTTTCGTCGTCTGATGACTCAGTTGTCATGAATGGACGACAGTCTAGGAACCTCGCACCTCCTCGCGCGAACCGGACATCCCCCGGGACCACGCGCTCCCTCGGCGACCAGCCTCCGACGCGACATTGTTGGGGACCTGTGGTCCTTGTATCCCTACCGTTACCAGGTGATAGTAAAGCCATGCCCCGAGTCGACGGCCCGGCCAGCGATCTCCTGCTCAAGGCAGGACGCTTCTTCACCAGGTGGGACGAGACCGACGACGGTCGCGCGGTCTTCCGCAAGGGAGGTCGAGCCGGTGACGTCTTCTATCGCGACCGCTGGAGCCACGACAAGGTGGTCCGGTCCACCCATGGGGTGAACTGCACCGGGTCGTGCTCATGGAAGGTCTACGTCAAGGACGGGATCATCACCTGGGAGACCCAGCAGACCGACTATCCCTCGGTCGGCCCCGACCGGCCGGAGTACGAACCCCGCGGCTGCCCTCGCGGCGCAGCCTTCTCCTGGTACACCTACTCCCCCACCCGGGTCCGCTACCCCTACGTCCGCGGCGTGCTCCTCGATCTCTTCCGCGAGGCCAAGAGTCGCACCGGCGGAGACCCGGTGGAGGCCTGGGCCGACATCCAGGCCGACCCCGAGCGCCGCCGTCGCTACCAGCAGGCCCGCGGCAAGGGTGGTCTCGTGCGGGCGAGCTGGGACGAGGCGCTCGAGCTCGCCGCCGCCGCGCAGGTCCACACCATCAAGACGCACGGCCCCGACCGCAACATCGGCTTCTCGCCGATCCCGGCGATGTCGATGGTCTCCCACTGCGTCGGCACCCGCTACACCCAGCTCATCGGCGGGGTGATGACCAGCTTCTACGACTGGTACGCCGACCTCCCCGTCGCCTCGCCGCAGGTCTTCGGCGACCAGACCGACGTGCCGGAGTCGGGTGACTGGTGGGACTCCACCTACCTGATGATGTGGGGCTCCAACGTCCCGGTCACCCGCACGCCGGACGCGCACTGGATGGCCGAGGTCCGCTACCGCGGCACCAAGGTGGTCACGGTCAGCCCCGACTACGCCGACAACACCAAGTTCGCCGACGAGTGGCTGCCCGCCCAGGCCGGCACCGACGCCGCGCTCGCGATGGCGATGGGTCACGTGATCCTGCGCGAGTTCTTCGTCGAGAAGCAGACGCCGTTCTTCGAGGACTACGTCCGCACCTACACCGATCTGCCGCATCTGGTCCGCCTGGAGGAGAAGGACGGAGCGTACGTCCCCGGGAAGTTCCTCACCGCCGCCGAGCTCGATGCCCTCGGCCCCGAGCACGGCCCACCCGAGGACCGCTGGAAGACCGTCCTGCTCGACGAGCGCACGGGCCAGCCGGTCGTCCCCAACGGCTCGATGGGCTTCCGCTACGCCGAGTCCGGGAAGGGCCGGTGGAACCTCGACCTGGACGGCGTACGTCCCAAGCTCACCCTCCACGAGGACGGTGAGGCCGTCGAGGTGCTGCTGCCCGCGTTCACCAGCGCCGACGGCGCCGGCGAGGTGCTGCGCCGCGGGGTGCCCACGACCCGGGTCGGTGGCCACCTGGTGACGACGGTCTTCGACCTGATGCTCGCCCAGTACGGGGTCGGCCGCGAGGGGCTGCCCGGCGTGTGGCCCGAGGGCTATGAGGACCCGGATGTGCCCTACACCCCGGCCTGGCAGGCGGAGATCACCTCGGTGCCGGCCGAGGCGTGCCTGCGGATCGCGCGCGAGTTCGCCACCAATGCCGAGGAGTCCCAGGGCCGGTCGATGATCATCCTGGGTGCGGGCGTGTGCCAGTGGTTCCACGGCGACACGATCTACCGCTCGATCCTCTCGCTGCTGATCCTCACCGGCTGCATGGGCCGCAACGGCGGTGGCTGGGCGCACTACGTCGGCCAGGAGAAGTGTCGCCCGATCACCGGCTGGATCTCGCTGGCCAACGGCCTCGACTGGTCCCGTCCACCGCGGACGATGACCGGCACCTCGTTCTGGTACATGCACACCGGGCAGTGGCGCAACGACGGCTACAGCGCCGACTCGCTGGCCTCGCCGCTGGCCGAGGGACACCTGCGTGGCCACACCGCCGACGTGATCGCCACCTCGGCGGCGAAGGGCTGGATGCCCTTCTACCCGCAGTTCGACCGCAGCTCGCTCGACGTCGCCGACGAGGCGGCGAAGGCGGTCGCCGCCGGCTACGTCGAGGACCCCGCTGCGTACGTCTCGACCGCCCTGGCCGAGGGCACCCTCCAGCCTGCCATCGCCGACATCGACGCACCCAGCGCGTGGCCGCGGACGCTGGTGCTGTGGCGCTCGAACCTGCTCGGCTCCTCGGCCAAGGGCAACGAGTACTTCCTGCGGACCCTGCTCGGCACCCATCACAACGTCCTCGGCTCCGAGAACCCGAACACCCCGCGGCCGAGCAGCGTGCGCTGGCACGACCAGCAGCCCGAGGGGAAGCTCGACCTGCTGGTCTCCGCCGACTTCCGGATGACCTCGACGACACTGCTCTCCGACGTCGTCCTCCCGGCGGCGACCTGGTACGAGAAGCACGATCTCTCCTCCACCGACATGCACCCGTTCGTGCACGCCTTCACCCCCGCGATCGACCCACCGTGGGAGGCGCGCACCGACTTCGACCTCTTCCACGGGCTGGCCGAGAAGCTCTCCGAGCTGGCGCGGAAGCACCTCGGCACCCGCCAGGACATCGTCAGCCTCCCGCTCCAGCACGACACCCCCGGCGAGACCCCGGCCGACCCCGACCGCACCCGACCGGTGATCGCCGTGGTCGAGCGCGACTACACCGCGATCGCCGACAAGCTCGCCTCGGTAGGGCCGCTCGCCGACACCCTCGGCTTCACGGTCAAGAACGTCACCTACCGGATGGAGGAGCAGACCGCGAAGCTCGCCGCGCAGACCGGCGTGATGCCGAGCGGTCCGGCGGAGGGACGCCCCGCGATCGACACCGACGAGAAGATGGCCGAGGCGATCCTGCTCTTCTCCGGCACCACCAACGGCGAGCTCGCCGTCCAGGGGTTCAAGAGCCTCGAGGAGCGCGTCGGCAAGAAGCTCGCCGACCTCGCCGAGGGCTCGGAGGAGAAGCGGATCACCTTCGCCCAGACGCAGGCGGCACCGGTGCCGGTGATCACCTCCCCGGAATGGTCCGGCTCGGAGACCGGCGGGCGCCGCTACGCCCCGTTCACGGTCAACATCGAGCGCCTCAAGCCGTTCCACACGCTCACCGGGCGGATGCACTTCTACCTCGACCACGACTGGCTCACCGACATCGGCGAGGCGCTTCCGCTCTACCGTCCACCGCTGGACATGCACCGGCTCTTCGGTGAGCCCCGGATCGGCGCGGACGGCTCCGCACAGGTCACCGTCCGCTACCTGACGCCGCACTCGAAGTGGTCGATCCACTCCGAGTACCAGGACAACCTCTTCATGCTCTCCCTCTCCCGTGGCGGTCCCACGGTCTGGATGTCACCGCAGGACGCCGACGCGATCGACGTACGCGACAACGACTGGGTCGAGGCCACCAACGCCAACGGCGTCGTGGTCGCACGCGCGGTCGTCTCCCACCGGATGCCCGAGGGCGTGGTCTACATGCACCACGCCCAGGACCGCACCATCGACGTACCGAAGTCGGAGGCCACCGGCAGACGCGGTGGCATCCACAACTCCGCGACCCGGCTGCTGGTCAAGCCCAGCCACCTGATCGGCGGCTACGCGCAGCTCTCCTACACGTTCAACTACCTCGGCCCGACCGGCAACCAGCGAGACATGGTGGCCACCGTCCGCAAGCGATCGCAGGAGGTGACCTACTGATGCGCGTGATGGCTCAGATGGCGATGGTGATGAACCTCGACAAGTGCATCGGGTGCCACACCTGCTCGGTGACGTGCAAGCAGGCCTGGACCAACCGGGCCGGCACCGAGTACGTCTGGTTCAACAACGTCGAGACCCGCCCCGGCCAGGGCTACCCGCGTCGCTACGAGGACCAGGAGAGATGGCGCGGCGGGTGGACCCTGGACAGGAGGGGCAACCTACGCCTCAAGGCCGGCGGACGCGTCAAGAAGCTGCTCACCATCTTCTCCAGCCCCGTCCAGCCCGAGCTCGACGACTACTACGAGCCCTGGACCTATGACTACCAGACCCTGATCGACGCCCCGCTCGGCGACGACTTCCCGGTCGCCCGGCCGAAGAGCCTGATCACCGGCGAGGACACCAAGATCACCTGGTCGGCCAACTGGGACGACAACCTCGGCGGCTCGATGGAGCACGGACACCTCGACCCGATCGTGGCGAAGATCCGCGAGGAGTCGAACGAACGGATCCGGTTCGAGCTCGAGCAGACCTTCATGTTCTACCTGCCGCGCATCTGCGAGCACTGCCTCAACCCCTCGTGCATGGCCTCGTGCCCCTCGGGTGCGATCTACAAGCGCGAGGAGGACGGCATCGTCCTCGTCGACCAGGACCGCTGCCGCGGCTGGCGCCAGTGCGTCACCGGGTGTCCCTACAAGAAGATCTACTTCAACCACCGCTCCGGCAAGGCCGAGAAGTGCACGCTCTGCTACCCGCGCGTCGAGGTCGGGCTGCCGACGGTGTGCGCGGAGACCTGCGTCGGGCGGCTGCGCTACCTGGGCCTGGTCCTCTACGACGCCGACGCGGTGACCGCCGCCGCCTCGACCCAGTCCGAGGAGGACCTCTACGCCGCCCAGCTGGCCGTCATCCTCGACCCGAAGGACCCCGACGTCATCGCCGAGGCCAGGAAGCAGGCCATCCCCGAGGACTGGCTCGAGGCCGCCCGCCGTTCGCCGGTCTACGCGCTGATCAAGGACTACCGGGTCGCGCTGCCGCTGCATCCGGAGTACCGGACCATGCCGATGGTCTGGTACGTCCCGCCGCTCTCCCCCGTCGTCGACCTCCTCAAGGAGCAGGGCCACGACGCCGAGGCCGCGCCCAACCTCTTCGGCGCGATCGACTCGCTCCGGATCCCGGTCGAGTATCTGGCCGAGCTGTTCACCGCCGGTGACACCGCCGTCGTCGACCTCGTGCTCAAGAAGCTGGCCGCGATGCGCGCCTACATGCGTGACGTCACCCTCGGCCGCGACCCGGACGGCTCGATCGCCGCGGCCGTCGGGATGAGCGAGGAGGAGGTCTATGAGATGTACCGCCTGCTCGGCATCGCGAAGTACGAGGAGAGGTACGTCATCCCCACCGCCCACGCCGAGCAGGCCCACGACCTCGAGGAGATGGGCTGTTCCCTCGACTTCGACGACGGCCCCGGAATGTACGATTCCGGCCCGCTCGGAGAGGCCAGCGGACGTCCCGTCCCGGTCGCGGTGGAGACCTACCACGCGCTGAAGCAGCGCCAGACCACCGACGCCGCGGCCTCCGACGACACCCTGCGCGGCCGGGTCAACCTGCTCAACTGGGACGGCAACGGGACCCCGGACGGGCTCTTCCCGGACAAGCACAGCCCTGATAAGCACAGCCCGGACAGGCAGGAGCGGTCATGAGGCGGCGTACCCAGGACTGGCGAGTCGTCCACCAGGTCGCGGCCTGGTGCCTCGGCTACCCCGACGACGAGCTGATCGCGAAGCTCCCGCTGCTGCGCGGCGCGCTCGAGGAGCAGCCCGCCTCCGAGCCGGTCACGCTTCTCCGCGGCTTCGTGGACACCCTGGCCCGCCAGGACCCGCACGCCCTGCAGCACGTCTACGTCGAGCTCTTCGACCTCCACCGCCGGCAGACGCTGCACCTGTCCTACTGGCGCGACGGCGACACCCGGCGCCGCGGCGAGTCGCTCACGGACTTCAAGACCCGTCTTCGCGACGGCACCACGAAGGGCGAGGGCTGGGTCGTCGACACTCACGGCGAGCTGCCCGACCACCTGCCGATGGTGCTGGAGTACGCCGCCCTCGCCGACCCCGAGGGCGGTCGCCGGCTGCTCATCGAGAACCGGTCGGCGCTCGAGCTGATCCGGCTCGCCCTCCTCGAGCGGGGCTCGGCCTACGCCGACGTGCTCGCTGCGGTCTGCGCGACGCTCCCGGGGCCCTCGGCACGCGACCGGCGCGAGGCCCTCGCCATGGCGCAGGCCGGGCCGCCCGCGGAGTCGGTCGGACTCGACATGCTCCCGTTCCCGACCACCCGGCCAGGATCCGCGGCCACGATGATGGGAGCCCGGTGATGACCGGATCCTCGGGGTGGGACGTGGTGCTGTGGGGCGTGCTCCCCTACCTGGCCATCGCCGTCCTCGTCGTCGGCACCTGGTGGCGCTACCGCTATGACAAGTTCGGCTGGACGACACGTTCCTCCCAGCTCTACGAGTCGCGGCTGCTGCGGATCGGCTCGCCGCTGTTCCACTTCGGCATCCTCGTGGTCATCGTCGGCCACGCCGCCGGGCTGCTCGTCCCCGCGTCCTGGACCGAGGCACTGGGGATCTCGGAGGACGTCTACCACGGCAACGCGCTCTTCTGGGGCCTGATCGCCGGCGTCTGCACCCTCGCGGGCCTGGTCCTGCTCGTCTACCGGCGGCGTACGACCGGACCGGTCTTCATGGCCACCACCAAGAACGACAAGATCATGTACGTCGTCCTGGTGGCCGCGATCGTCCTGGGCCTGTGGACCACCGTGGTCGCCCTCGCCGCGGGGCACGAGGCGCACGACTACCGCGAGACCGTCTCGCCCTGGTTCCGCTCGCTGTTCGTCCTGCAGCCCGACGTCGAGGCGATGGCCGCCGCGCCCATCCAGTTCCACGTCCACGTGCTCGTCGGCCTGCTGCTCTTCACGATCTGGCCGTTCACGCGGCTGGTGCACGCCTTCACCGCACCGGTGCACTACCTGTTCCGTCCCTACATCGTCTATCGCAGCCGCGACGCGGCCCCGCAACCCAGCTCCCGACCCGCCCGTCCGGGCTGGTCGCCCGTCGGCACCACCGACCGAGACCGAGGACGTGTTCGATGAGTGAGCGGATGAAGAACCTGGTGCTCGCGACGTGGACGTTCACGATCACGTTCTGGGCCTGGAACATGATCGCCCCGCTGGGCGTCCGCTACGCCACCGACCTCGGCCTCGACTCGACCGAGAAGTCGGTGCTGGTCGCGATCCCCGTGCTCGTCGGGTCGCTCGGCCGGATTCCGGCGGGTGCGCTCACCGACCGCTTCGGTGCCCGGCTGATGTTCCCGGCGCTCACCGTGCTCACCATCCCCGCCGTGCTGCTGGTGGCGCTCGCGGGCACCCAGAACTCCTATCCCCTGCTGCTGGTGTGCGGGTTCTTCCTCGGCGTCGCGGGCACGACCTTCGCGGTCGGCATCCCCTTCCTCAACGCCTGGTTCCCGCCCGAGCGGCGAGGGTTCGCGACCGGTGTGTTCGGCGCCGGCATGGGCGGCACGGCTCTCTCGGCGTACTTCACCTCGCGGTTCGTCACCTGGTTCGGCTACGTCACCACGCACGTCATCATCGCGGCCGCGCTGGCGGTCACGGCGGTGGTCGTCTGGCTCTTCCTGCGTGACTCCTCGACCTGGAAGCCGCAGCGCGAACCGTTCGTCCCCAAGATCATCGGCGCCGCCCGGCTGCCGATCACCTGGGAGATGGCCTTCCTGTACGCCGCGTGCTTCGGTGGCTTCGTCGCCTTCTCGACCTACCTGCCGACCTATCTCCACGACGTCTACGCCTTCGATCTCGCCGAGGCGGGCACCCGCACCGCCGGCTTCGCCGTCGCCGCCGTCATCTGCCGACCGCTCGGCGGCATCCTCGCCGACCGGATCGGGCCGCGGAAGGTGCTCTTCATCTCGTTCCTGGGCGCCATGGTGATGGCCGCCATCCTCGCCACCCGACCCGCCCTGGAGTGGCGCGCCGGGCTCTCGTTCGTGCTGATCGCCGGCTTCATGGGCCTGGGCAGCGGGGCGGTCTTCACCTGGGTGGCCCAGCTGACGCCACCACAACGCGTCGGCTCGGTGACCGGCATCGTCGGCGCCGCGGGCGGCCTGGGCGGCTTCTTCCCGCCGCTGGTGATGGGGGCGACGTACAACGAGGTCCAGCACAGCTACACCACCGGCCTCATCCTGCTCGCCGTGGTGACCGGGCTGGCGCTGATCCTCACCGAGTTCCTGATCGTGCCGAAGCGTACGTCCGAGCAGACGCGCGCGCCCGAGAAGTCGCGCACGCCCGAATAACGGAACCCCGGAGGGCGTCCGGGAATCGGTTAGGTTAGCCTCACCTCATGCTTCCTGCGCTCTCCGGTCACGACCTGGTCCTCGGCTACGCCCGTGCCACCGTCGTCCATGGAGTCTCGATCGGTCTCGAGCCGGGGCGGGTCACCGCGCTCATCGGGCCGAACGGCTCGGGAAAGTCGACCGTGCTGCGGTCCCTGGCCCGGTTGCACAAGGTGACCTCCGGCTCGGTCTCCCTCGACGGCGACGACAGCGCTCCCCTGGGCGCACGCGAGTTCGCGCGCAAGGTGACGCTGCTGTCCCAGTCGCGCCCGCACCCCTCCGGCCTGACCGTCCGCGACGTCGTCGGGTTCGGCCGCCACCCTCACCGCCGGCGCTTCGCCTCCATGACCGAGGACGACCTGGCGAGTATCGACCGCGCGATGGAGCTGACCGGCACGGCGCCGATGGCGGACCGTCCGGTCGACCAGCTCTCCGGTGGCGAGCTGCAGCGCGTCTGGCTGGCCAGCTGCCTGGCCCAGGACACCGGCGTACTGCTGCTCGACGAGCCCACCAACCACCTCGACCTGCGCTACCAGGTCGAGATCTTGGACCTGGTCCGCGACCTCGCGGACCACCACGGGACGGCCATCGGCGTCGTCCTGCACGACCTGAACCAGACCGCCGCCGTGGCGGACCAGGTCGTACTGCTGCACCACGGCGTTGTGCACGCCACCGGCGAACCTGCTGATGTGCTCACCGCCGAACACCTCTCCGAGGTGTACGGGCTCCCGATCGAGGTGACCTCCGATCTGGAGACCGGGCGCGTCCGGGTCGAGCCACGCGGCAGGCATCACGCCCGGCGCTGACGCCGGTGGACACGAAGAGGAATCATGAATCGACGTACGACGACGGCTGCCCTGGCGACGGCCGGCGCAGCCCTGCTGCTCGCCGCGTGCGGCCAGACCACCACCGCCGCCGAGACCGACGAGCCCGAGAAGTTGGCCTCCGCGGACTGTGAGGGGGTCGAGACCTCGACCGGCCCGGTCAGCCTGACCGACGCCTTCGGCAACAAGGTCGAGCTCGACAAGCCCGCCGAGAAGGTCGTGGTCCTCGAGTGGCAGCAGACCGAGGACCTGCTCAGCCTGTGCGTCGCCCCGGTGGCGGCCGCCGACGTCAAGGGCTACAACACCTGGGACACCGCCGAGAAGCTCGATGAGGGAACGACCGACGTCGGCACCCGGGGCGAGCCCAACCTGGAGACGCTGTTCGGTACCGACCCCGACCTGATCGTCGTCGAGGCTTACACCGCCGAGGACGAGATCCTCAAGCAGCTCGCCAAGTACGACGTCCCCGTGCTCGCCACCAAGGGCGCCGACGCCAAGGACCCGGTCGCCAACATGGTGACCACCTTCGAGATGATCGCCGAGGCCACCGGCCGCGAGGAGCAGGCAGAGGCCGTGGTCGGCGAGTTCGAGGACAAGCTCGCCGAGTCGAAGAAGGCGCTCGCCGACGCCGATGTCGCCGGCACCGAGTTCGTCTACTTCGACGGCTGGATCGACGGCGCCAACGTGGCGATCCGCCCCTTCGGCCAGGGCTCGCTGATCGGTGAGCTCGGCGAGGAGCTCGGCCTGAAGAACGCCTGGACCGGCGAGGTCGACCCCGCGTACGGCCTCGGGCAGACCGACATCGAGGGCATGACCACCCTCGGCGAGGCCACCTTCTTCTATACCGGCACCGTCGACCCCGTCGGCGACGTCAACGCCGAGCTCGCGAAGAACAAGGTCTGGAAGTCCATCCCCGCGGTCAGCGAGGGCCGCTCCCACGCCTTCCCCGCTGCCATCTGGACCTTCGGTGGTCCGCGCTCGGCGGAGCAGATCCTCGACGCGTACGTCGACCTGCTCACCAAGTGACCGAAGCCGTCAAGGCCCCGCGAGCGGGTGCAGGAGGCGCGTCAGTCGTCCTCCTGTGCCTGCTCGCCGGGCTGCTTCTCGCTGCCGGCTGGCACCTCACCCAGGGCACCTCGGGGGTGGGCCCTGCCGACTTCCTCGACGCGCTGCTCGGACGTGAGCAGGTGCACGGCGCGACCGCGTCGACGATGGAGATCATCACCGGTTCGCGGATCCCCCGGCTCGCCGCGGGCATCGCGGTCGGGTTCGCCCTCGGCGTCGCGGGCGTGCTCCTGCAGTCGCTGGCACGCAACGCAATGGCTTCCCCGGACACCCTGGCAGTGACCGGAGGAGCGTACTTCGCGGTCACGGTGGTCGCCGCGTTCGGGCTCTCGGTCCCGCTGTGGGCCTCGGGCATCACGGCCTTCCTCGGCGGCCTCGCGGCCGCCGGGCTCGTGCTCGCACTCGCCGGCGGTGCAGGTACGTCGACGACCCGGCTCATCCTGGCCGGCTCGGCGGTGGCGCTCGCGCTCCAGGCCGGCACCTCGACCCTGCTCATCCTCTACTCCGAGGAGACCACGAGCCTGTTCGCCTGGGGCAGCGGCTCGCTGAGCCAGCTCGGGCTGCAGGCCTTCTGGCAGGTGGCACCGGTCGTCGTGGTGGCGACCGTCTGCGGCCTGATGCTCGCCCGCCGCCTCGACCTGCTCTCGGCCGGTGACGACGCGGCCTCGGTCCTCGGCGTCCCGGTCCGCTCCACCCGGGCGATCGGGACCGTCCTGGCCGTCGTGCTCACCTCGGCGGCGGTGACGCTGGCCGGGCCGATCGGCTTCGTCGGTCTGTGCGCCCCGGTGCTCGTCCGCCTGCTCGGCCGGATCTTCCCCGCGCTCAACCGGCACGCGGTGCTGCTGCCGGCCGCCGGTCTCGTGGGTGCTCTCGTCGTCGTCGGCGCGGACGTGCTCGTCCGGGCCGTGCTCGGCGCGGACGAGGCCATGTCCGTGCCCACCGGCGTGACCACGACGATCGCCGGCGCGATCGTGATGGTGCTCCTCGCCCGTGGCGGACGCGACTCCGGCCCCACCCGCCGGCCGCCGGGCGCCACCGTCACCATCCGCAGCCGGGTCCGGTTCCTGATCGTGCTCGTCCTCCTGCTCGCCCTGACCGTCGGGGCCACCGTCGTCGGCCTGCTGGCCGGCCACCAGTGGCTCTACACCGGCGACATCGTCGCCTGGCTGCAGGGCGAGGGGATCCCGCTGGTCCAGTTCGCCCTCGACGAGCGGGCGCCACGTGTCGGCGCCGCCGTCCTTGCCGGCGGTGCGCTCGCCCTGGCGGGCACCTTCGTCCAGGCCACCTGCCGCAACCCGCTGGCCGAGCCCGGGATCCTCGGCATCACCGGTGGCGCCGGGGTCGGCGCGGTCGTCGTGGTGACCGGGCTGTCCTCCGGGTGGAGCAGCGAGTCCTCGGCAGCAGCCTCGACGACCACCATGCTCATCGCGGCGACCGTCGGAGCGCTGGTCGCCTTCGGGCTCGTCTACGGTCTGGCCTGGCGCGGCGGGATCGACACCGACCGGCTGGTGCTCATCGGCATCGGCGTCTGGTACGGATCGGCCTCGCTGAGCACCTTCTTGCTGGTGCGCTCCAACCCGTGGGACACCCCGCGGATCTACACCTGGCTGTCCGGTTCGACCTACGGTCGCAGCTGGGAGCAGGTCGTCCCGGTCGCGGTCGCGCTGGCTCTCGCGATCCCGGTCGCCTTCATGGTGCGCCGCGAGCTCGACCTACTCACCCTCGACGACGACACCCCACGCCTGGTCGGGGTCTCCTCGGAGCGGGTGCGGCTGCTCATCCTGCTGACCGCCGCCGTCCTCACCGCGATGGCCGTCTCCGCGGTCGGTGTCGTCGGCTTCGTCGGCCTGGTCGCGCCGCACATCGCGCGCGCCCTCGTCGGCGGGCGCAGCGCGCGGGTCGTACCGGTCGCCATCCTGGTCGGGGCGCTGCTCCTCGTGGTCGCCGACGCCATCGGCCGCACCGCGATCAGCCCCGCCCAGATCCCCGCCGGTCTCGTCGTCGCGCTCATCGGCGCGCCGTACTTCATCTTCCTCCTGGCCCGGTCCAGGCCATGAGGCGATGACCTCAGGCCGACGGCGGATTCCGGGGCCAGCCGACCTCGATGCGGGCCCCGCCGCCGTCGGCGTCGGCGATCCTGACCGACCCGCCGTGGGCCTTGGTGAGGCCGCCGACGATGTAGAGGCCCAGGCCTGAGCCACCGCGGGCGCCGTGCTTCCAGAACTTCGTGAACACGCGCTGGCGCAGCTCGGCCGGGATGCCCTCGCCGCGGTCCTCGACGACCAGCAGGACCTGGTCGGGATCATCCGGACGCACCACCAGGCTCACCGTGACGACACCGTCGCCGTGGCGTACGGCGTTCTCGACGAGGTTGGTCACGACCTGGGTGAACTTGTCCGGGTCGGCGTGGATCTCGAGCTCGTCCTCCCCGGCGGAGACGTCGAGCTCGATCGGCCGCGAGGTGGCCGAGCGCACCGACTCGACCACCCGGGTGACCAGCACCGTCGCGTCGCTGGCGCGCGGGTAGAGCTGCAGCCTGCCGGTGTCGATCCGGGCGACGTCGAGGAGCTCGGCGATCAGCCTCGAGAGCCGGTCGGAGTCGGAGGCGACGGTCTTGAGCATCAGCTTCTTCTGATCGTCGTTGAGCCGGTCCCACCGGTTCAGGAGCGCCTGGACGAACCCCTTGACCCCGGTCAGCGGCGAGCGCAGCTCGTGGGCGACGGTGGCGACCAGGTCGGACCGCTCCCGGTCCAGCCGCTTGCGGCCGCGCCCCGAGCGCAGCGAGATCGAGACCTGGTCGACGTCGGCAGCCAGCGACGGGCGCCGGATCGTCGAGACGACCAGCACCTCGGTGCCGTCGGGCAGCAGCCAGGCCTGCTCCGGCGTACCGGTGACCGTCCGCAGGGTGTCGTAGGGCCGGTTGGCCTCGGCCCAGGTCTGACCTTCGGTGTTGCTCAGCGTGAGTACGTCACCGAGCGGCTTCCCCAGGCTCGCGACCGGGTCCACACCGAGCATCCGCCCGGCCAGGGCGGAGACCAGGACGACCGCGCCATCAGCGTCGGCGACGACGACACCGTCGGGCAGGGCATCGGCGAGTTCTCGGGCGTCCACGTCGACACCCTAGACCGACAGCGCCGCCTCGGGGCCGCTACTCCGGCCGATTGCTCAGCGGCAGCGTGATCGGCGCCGGGTCGCCGGGCGAGAAGTAGATCTTGATGAAGGTGTGCACCGCCTCCGGGAGCAGGTTGGAGACGAGCGGGATGTTCGGGACGGTGCTCTGGTAGGAGGTGACCAGCAGCGGCACGGCGCTCGCCCAGACCGGCGCGAGCAGCGGGTCCTTGTCGAAGGCGATCATGTCGGCGTACGCGTCCCCGATCACGTAGCGTCCCAGCGACTCCAGCTCGTGGCGCAGCAGCGGGTTGCCCTCGCCGATCACCGAGTCGAGCAGGGCCTGGGCGAGCTCGACGCCCTCCCGGGTGCCGCCGGTGGCCGGGCCCATCACCTGGTCGTACTGCGCGTACGCCGCATCCCAGTCCTTCGGCAGGTACTGGTCCTGCACGCCGAGGAGATGGAGGTCGACGTTCCAGGCGTGCAGGAACGCGTCGGCGAGCTCCTTGCTCGGCGCGACGTTCCACTCGGTGAACTTCTTCATCACCCAGGTGCCGAGGCTGTGGAAGGTGACCAGGATGTCGGCCTGGCTGATCGGGACGTCCTGGCCGGCGCCGACGCCCGACCAGTGCGGGGACTGCGGCAGCAGGTGGCGTACGGCGGCGTGGACCATCCGGGTCTTGACCGAGTCGACCATCAACCGCCCGGACGCGGTCCAGCCCTGGGCGTCCATCACGTCGTAGCCGAGCACGGTCGTCTTGGCGATCCGGTCACGCATGTTCGCGCCGCCGTAGGAGTAGTAGACCGACCACGCCTCGCGCTTGATCGCGCAGCTGATCAGACCGCTGCCGAGGGTGTAGAGGAGCGCGAGGAAGAAGCCGTACCTCTCCTCGTTGAACGTGCCGGCCAGCTGCAGCTTGCCCTGGTCGGCCCAGGTCGGGAGGCCTCTGGCCTCCTCGATGAAGTCGACCAGATAGCCGGGCAGGCCGTCGGGGAGCGGCTGGTCGTTGGTGGTCCAGCCCTTGAGGATCTCGTTGACCTCGGCGACCTTGTCGGTGCCCTCGCCGTAGAGACGCTCGATGACCGGGTCGGCGCGGACGTCCCAGACGTGATCGGGATCGAGCCCCTCCCCCGTGCCCGCGATCGACGCGCTCGGCGACCACGTCCACAGCGGGAAGGTCGCGCCCGCGGCCGCCGCCGCGCCGCCCGAGGCCAGCAGCCGTCGTCTGCTCAGGTTCGTCATGCCGTGCTCCTTCGCAACGCCTTCGAGAACTTCCGCGTCCCGAGTGAAACAGGTTTGCCGTTCGTGTATCAGACCCTCGGGGGTATCGGCGGCGCGCGGTGTCCGTTACCCGCTGATCTCCGCCAGCTCGCGGGGTTGAGGCAACCGCGCGACCCGGACGGCCGCCGGAACGGTGACCAGGAGCAGTGCAGCGATGACGGCGAGCGCCAGCCGTACGTCGACCCCGGCCGCCACCCCCAGCAGCGGCGTGGCGAGCAGGACCGGGCCGGTCTGGGCCAGCTGGGTCAGGCTCGAGAACCGGGCGAGCATCTCCGGCGGGGTGCGGGCGACGTAGGCCGGGAGGAGGTAGGTGGTCAGCATCGTGGTGCCGACGCCGACGAGGCCGATCGCGACGATCCCCGCCCAGACCTCCGTACGCAGCCCCAGCAGGACCACCCCACCGGCAGCCAGCACCGGGCCGGCGACCGCGACCGGGGCGCGCGGTGCGCCCCGGCGGGCGACGACCAGGGTCATCACCAGTCCCCCGGCCACCCAGGCACCGGCGACGAGACCCGTCTCGGCGGCCGTCCAGCCGCGCTCACGGCCGGCGAGCGGCAGGGCGAGCATGACGAGCGGGAGGACCGAGGCGGCGAGGCCGGTGATGGCGACCAGGACCGGCACGACGCCGGGCGTGCGGGCTGCGGTCCTGGCGCCGTCGGCCAGGCTGCGCCAGACCGATCCCTGGCCGGACTCGGGGGCCGGCTCGTGCGGCGGCCGGACGAGGAGGAGCGCGACCAGCACCAGGGCATAGGTGGCCGCGTCCAGGCCGGCGGTCAGCGGCAGGCCGCCGTGGCCGATCAGGAAGCCGCCGGCCGCAGGCCCCGCGGCGCGGGCGATCTGATGGGCCGAACCGACCAACGCCATCCGCCGATCCAGATCCTCGGCCCCGAACAGTCGCGGGAAGACACCTTCGGCTGGTCGCCGCAGAGCCTGGATGGTGCCCGAGAGGACACCGAGCGCGACGAGCATCCACAGTCCCGCGCCGCCGATCGCGCCGACGGCGAACGCGGCCATGACCAGCACCATCGCGGCGTCGCACGCGGCCATCGTCCGCCGGATCCCGATCCGGTCGGCCAGCACTCCACCGGCGAGCACGAGCACGGCCAGCGGGATGCCCTCGATGGTCAGCACCAGGCTGGCCGCGTCGGCACCGAACCCCGCTGCCGCCCAGCCGATCGCGAAGAAGGTCACCGAGTCACCGAAGACCGATGCGGTCGACGCTGCCAGCCAGGGGCGGAACCCCCGGCCTGTGGTCCTGACCACCGGCTCAGTCCTCGTGACGTACGGGCATGACCAGCGCGGTGAACCCGGGCTGGTAGGGCGAGGTCACCACCACCGGCCGGTCCGGCGCGGTCATCGCCAGCTGCACCTCGTCACCCAGGCACGCTGCCAGCGCACGGCCGAACAGTGCCGTGCCGAGCCGGAGCCGGCTGGGCGGACCGGTCACCACGCCGCGTACGTCGCTCTGCTCGGCGGTGTGCGGGGAGCGGAGCCGCGTCCGGTCCCCGAGGAAGAGGTCGACCTCGGCGTAGGCTGCCGCGTCGAGCCCCGCGAGCAGGTCGGCCTTGGTGAGCACCGCCCGGGTGACGGCCGGCTCCAGGCCGGCCAGCACGAGCCGATGTGCTGGGTAGGTGGTGTCGCGGCCCAGCGCCTGCCCGGCGAGGGTCAGGGTGCCGTCCGCGATGCGCAGCTCGGCGGTGGTGATCGCATCCAGCCGGTCGGCCAGCGCGCCCGCATCGGGCAGGGACAGCACCGCCCGGCCGCCGTCCCCCTCCGCGACCGCCGGCAGCTCCCGTACCGCCATCCAGTAGCGGTTGGTCGCCACCACGTCCACACCCGCGCCGTCTCCGCCGCTGACGTCGACGAGGACGGAGGCCAGCTCGGAGGCCGGGTCGGACTCGGCCGCGTGCCGCACCTGCCGGATCCCCGCGGCCAGCACGGGACCGGGGAGCTCGACGAGCGCCGGCCTGGCTGCCGGCCCGGCGTCGACGGCGGCCAGCACACCGCGTACGGCCTCCTCGGCCCGCGCCGTGCGCGCGCTCTGGTCCTCGAGGAACTCCGCCAGCGCGGCCCGGGCCTCCGCGGTCGGCGAGTCGAGCACCACCCGCATCGTCCCGATCGGGACCCCCGCCTCGCGCATGCCCACGATCAGCCGGGCCCGGTCGGCGAGCTCGGGCGTGTAGTAGCGATAGCCCGTCCCGGAGTCGACCTCCGCCGGCACCAGCAGCCCGCACTCGTCGTAGTGCCGCAGCGCGCTCGCGGTCAGGCCAACCGCCCGCGCGAACGCCCCGATCGTCAACAATGGCTCATCCATCCCGCAACCATCGTCCTTCGGGTGAGATGAAGGTCAAGCCCGGCGAGGCGGCGGGATGCTCACCGAGGTAACTCACCGACTGCTCACTGCCCTCGCCGAGTTCCACGAGGGCAGTGACCGTCCACCGAGTTACCTCGGTGAGCATTCACCCACGCTGAGCCCGCGCCGAGGCGTAGAGGCACAGCGCGGCGGCGGTGGAGAGGTTGAGCGACTCGGCCTTGCCGAAGATCGGGATGCTCACGATCTCGTCGGCCTCGGCGGAGAGCTCGGGCGGCAGACCCCAGGCCTCGTTGCCCATCAGCCAGGCGGTGGGCCGGGCTAGGAGCGCGTCGGCGGTGAAGAGGTCGGCGGTGCCGTGCATGTCGGCGGCCAGGACGGTCAGGCCGGCGGCCTTGGCCGCTTTCACGGCGACCAGCGGATCGCGTTCGATCGCGACCGGGAGGTGGAAGGCGGAGCCCACCGAGGCGCGGACCGTCTTGGGGTTGTAGAGATCGACCGAGTCGCCGGCCAGGATCACCGCGGACGCGCCGGCCGCGTCGGCGCAACGGATCACGGTGCCGGCGTTGCCGGGATCGCGTACGTCCGCGCAGATCACCACGAGCGGACCGGCGATGTCGGACAGCGGAAAGTCCAGGAAGCGGCACAGCGCGACCACACCGGCCGGGGTGACCGAGTCGGAGAGACCGGCCATCGCTCGGTCCTCGACCAGGGTCACCTGCTGATCGGCCAGCAGCGAGGCGTACGTCTCGGCACCCGCCTCGGTCGCGAAGATCTCCTGCACGCAACCAGGGACGCCGAGGGCGCCTTCGACCGCCTTGGGCCCATCGGCCAGGAACTGCCGTCTCTCGGTCCGGACGGCTCGGCGAGCGAGCTTCCGAATCTCCTTGAGGCGGGCGTTACCTGCTGCCAGCGGCGTCATCCGGTCTCCTTCATGAGTCCTTTCCCCGCCACGGCGGGGAAAGGAACTGCTTGCTAGACGTTCGCGGCGGGGGTTTTGGACGCCCGGGGG
Organism: Nocardioides sp. NPDC059952; assembly: GCF_042730435.1. Classification (NCBI taxonomy): domain Bacteria; kingdom Bacillati; phylum Actinomycetota; class Actinomycetes; order Propionibacteriales; family Nocardioidaceae; genus Nocardioides; species Nocardioides sp. NPDC059952. The sequence goes on from NZ_JBHWLY010000028.1 coordinate 21,502, forward strand.
GGGAATGGGCCCCCGACGGACGGGCCCCCGCCCCCCCCCCCCCCGCGGCCCCCCGCCCCCGCCGCGTCCAGGAGCGGTCGAGGACGCAGGTCGTCGGTGAGCAGCACGAGCGGCCGCGTCACCAGGTCGCGTACGTCCACGGACCCCCGCCCCGCCCACGGGTCCTCGGGCCGGACATAGGCCCACACCGGCAGCACGGCGAGGGCCCGCGAGGCCAGGGACCGGGCCGGCGGCCGGGTGACGATCGCCAGGTCGGCGCCGGCCCGGACGGCCGCCGCCGCGCCGCGCGGATCGAGCTCGCGGACCATCGCGACCGGGTCGTCGGGTCCGAGCGTCGCCAGGAACGGGGCGAGCACGTCGGTGAGCGTCGTCGTGGGCACGGCGAGATGGAGCTCGTCGAGGTGGCCCGAGGCGAGCACGGCCACGGCGCGATCGAGGTCGTCGGCGTGGGCCAGCAGGTCGCGAGCGCGGGGGAGGAGGTCCTCGGCCGTCCTGGTCAGCCGCAGCCGCCGGCCCTCGCGGGCGAAGAGCGGCACCCCGAGGTTGGCCTCGAGCTGACGAAGCTGCCGCGACAGCACCGGCTGGGTCACGTGCAGCACCTCGGCGGCCTGCGTCGCCGAGCCCGCGTCGGCGGTGGCGACGAAGTAGCGCAGCAGGCGCAGATCCATGCTCATGGGGCATGATTGTAGTAGTCAAAAGGTCTTGGACGACATGTGTCGCGGAGGCTCATGCTGAACCCATGACCGAGCCCTCGACCGTCGAACAGTCCCGCCTCCTGCGTACGCCGCTCCCCGGCCCCCGCTCCCAGGAGCTGATGGCCCGCAAGGTCGCGGCCGTGCCCCAGGGCGTGGCCACGACCATGCCCGTCTTCGCCGCGCGCGCGGCCGGTGGGATCGTCGAGGACGTCGACGGCAACCGTTTCATCGACCTCGGCTCCGGCATCGCGGTGACCACAGTCGGCTCCAGCGCCGCCCGGGTGGTCGACGCGGTCTCCGATCAGGTCGCGGCCTTCACGCACACCTGCTTCATGGTCACGCCCTACGAGGGCTACGTGGCCGTCGCCGAGCAGCTCGCCCGGCTCACCCCCGGTGATCACGAGAAGCGCACCGCGCTGTTCAACTCCGGCTCCGAGGCAGTCGAGAACGCGGTCAAGATCGCCCGCTCGTTCACCGGCAAGGACGCAGTTGTCGTCTTCGACCACGCCTACCACGGGCGCACCAACCTCACCATGGCGATGACGGCGAAGAACATGCCCTACAAGCACGGCTTCGGGCCGTTCGCGGGCGAGGTCTACCGGGCGCCGATGTCCTACCCGTTCCGCGACGCCGCCGAGATCGACGGCAAGCTCGCGGCGGCCCGGGCGACCTCCCTGATCGAGACCCAGGTCGGTGCCGACAACCTGGCCGCGATCGTGATCGAGCCGGTCCAGGGCGAGGGCGGCTTCATCGTCCCGGCGCCCGGCTTCCTCGCCGCGCTGGCCGACTGGTGCCGCGCCAACGACGTGCTCTTCGTGGCCGACGAGGTGCAGTCCGGCTTCGGCCGCACCGGCACCTGGTTCGCCGTCGAGCACGACGACGTGGTCCCCGACCTGGTCGTGAGCGCCAAGGGCATCGCCGGCGGCCTGCCGCTCTCCGCGGTGACCGGCCGTGCCGAGGTCATGGACGCCGTCCACCCCGGCGGCCTCGGCGGCACCTACGGCGGCAACCCGCTCGCCTGTGCCGCGGCGCTGGCGGTGATCGAGACCATCGAGGCCGAGGACCTGCTCGCCCGGGCCCGGGACATCGAGGCACGCCTGCTCGGCAGGCTCCGCGACCTGCAGGCCGGCGACGCTCGCATCGGCGACGTGCGCGGCCGGGGCGCGATGATCGCCGCCGAGTTCGTCGACCCGGCCACCGGCGACCCGGACGGCGCTACGGCCAAGGCCGTCGCAGCCTACGCTCACAGCCAGGGTGTCATCACCCTGACCTGTGGCACCTGGGGCAACGTCATCCGCTTCCTGCCCCCGTTGAGCATCTCCGACGAGCTGCTCGACGAGGCCCTGGACGTACTCACGACCGCACTGGAGGAGACCAAGTGACCACGAGCACCCCGCCCAAGAGCACCCAGACCAGCTACCTCGACGCCCTCGAGCCCGGCAGCGGCGTCCTCGTCGGCGGCCGGTGGCGCCCGGGTGGCGCCGGCGTCTTCGCCGTCGAGAACCCCGCCACCCGCGAGCTCGTCGCCGACGTCGCCGACGGCACCCCCGAGGACGCGACCGCGGCGGTCGACGCGGCCGCGGCGGCGCTCCCCACGTGGTCGGCGCTGCCGCCGCGTACGCGCAGCGACCTGCTCGGCCGGGTCCGCGACCTGATGCTGCGCGACGCCGACGAGCTCGCCGCCCTGATCGCGCTGGAGAACGGCAAGTCGCTGACCGACGCCCGCGGCGAGGTCGGCTACGCCGCCGAGTTCTTCCGCTGGTACGCCGAGGAGGCCGTGCGCCCGCACGGCGACTTCGGTCCCTCGCCGGCCGGCGGCACCCGCACCATCGTCACCCACAAGCCGGTGGGCGTGGCCGCCCTCGTGACGCCGTGGAACTTCCCGGCCGCGATGGCCACCCGCAAGATCGCCCCGGCTCTCGCGGCCGGCTGCACGGTCGTGCTCAAGCCTGCCGCCGAGACGCCGCTGACGGCGCTCGCGATCGCCCGGCTGATCGCCGAGGCCGGCATCCCCGATGGCGTCGTCAACGTGGTGCCCGGCCTCGACGCCCCGGGGATCGTCAGCACCTGGCTCGCCGACGCCCGGGTCCGCAAGATCTCCTTCACCGGCTCGACCGGCGTCGGCCGCGTCCTGCTCCGCCAGGCCGCCGACCGCGTCGTCAACACCTCGATGGAGCTCGGCGGCAACGCGCCGTTCGTCGTCACCTCGACCGCGGACGTCGCGTCGGCCGTCGAGGGCGCGATGGTCGCCAAGTTCCGCAACGGGGGACAGGCCTGCACCGCGGCCAACCGGCTCTACGTCCACGCCGACGTCGCCGAGGAGTTCACCGCCCGCCTCGGTGCTGCCGTGGAGGCTCTCAAGGTCGGTCCCGCCGAGCAGGGCAGCGACATCGGCCCGCTCATCTCCGCGAAGGCGTACGCAGGAGTCACCGGCCTCGTCGACGCCGCCGTGGCCGCGGGAGCCGTGGTCGCGCATCGCGCCGAGCCCCCGCAGTCCGAGGGCTACTTCTACGCGCCGACAGTCCTGACCGGCGTACCTGCCGACTCGCCGCTGCTGCGCGAGGAGATCTTCGGCCCGGTGGCCCCGATCGTGGTCTGGAACGACACCGAGGAGCTGCTGGCCTCTGTCAACGACACCGAGTTCGGCCTGGCGGCGTACGTCTTCGGCGAGATGGGCGAGGCGCTGCACGTCGCCGAGCGGATCGACGCCGGGATGGTCGGGGTCAACCGTGGCCTCGTCTCCGACCCCTCGGCGCCGTTCGGCGGGGTGAAGCAGAGCGGCATCGGGCGCGAAGGCGCACGGGCCGGGCTGGAGGAGTACCTCGAGACGCAGTACCTCAGCGTCGCCTGGTGATTGCGCCCCAGGACGGCGCCCCAGGAATTAGCACCACGTCGGCTCTATCAACGATGATGTGACCCAGGCCACCCGCACACCCTGCGGGTGGCCGATTGGGACAGCCCCCACCCGGGCGGTCCCGACCAACACTCCAGACGGACCACCAGCGCCGCCCGGCAGATTGAGGAGTCACACCTATGACCGCAGTGTTCGAGCCCGGGACCTCGTTCGAGGCCTATGACCTGGCAGACCGCTATCGAGTCGGAGCCGGCCCGGTGTTGCTCACCGGGATCCAGGCGATCGCGCGGATGCTCGTCGAGCAGCGTGCCCTCGACCAGCGCCGCGGCCTGCGCACCGGCACCTTCATCTCCGGCTACCCGGGCAGCCCGCTCGGTGGTCTCGACCAGCTGCTGCTGGGTCTGCCGAAGGAGATGGCCGACGCCGACATCACCGTGGTCCCGGGCCTCAACGAGGAGCTCGCCGCCACCGCGGTGTGGGGCTCGCAGTCCGCGGTCACCCTCGACACCGAGCGCTACGACGGGGTCACCGGCGTCTGGTACGGCAAGGGCCCCGGTGTCGACCGCGCGCTCGACGCGATGCGCCACGCCAACATGTACGGTGCCCACCCCACCGGCGGCATGCTGATGCTGGTCGGCGACGACCCGGCCGCGAAGTCCTCGACCGTGCCGGCCGTGAGCGAGCGGACCCTGGCGAGCCTCGGCATCCCGGTGCTGTTCCCGCGCAACGCCTCCGAGATCGTCGAGTACGGCATGGAGGGCATCGCCCTCTCCCGCGCCTCCGGCTGCGTCGTCGCGCTCAAGATCGTCGCCGACGTCGCCGACGGCGCCTGGGTGGTCAACCCGGAGATCGGCGTCCTCGACCCGGTCATGCCGAAGACCCAGTGGGACGGCGTCCCCTACACCTACGAGCCGACCAAGATCGAGCTCTTCCCCGACCGGATCGTCGGCGCCGAGGCGAAGCTCTACGGCCCCCGGATGGGTGTCGTGAAGGCGTACGCCGCCGAGAACCACCTCAACCGGATCGAGGTCAAGGCACCGAACGCCAAGGTCGGCATCGTCGCCTCCGGCTCGTGCTACGACTCGATGCGCCAGGGCCTGAAGGACCTCGGCCTCGGCCACGACGACCTGGTGTCCGCCGGGATCCGGGTGCTGCGCCTGGGCATGATGTGGCCGGTCGAGCCGACCATCGTCTCGGAGTTCGCCGACGGGCTCGAGGAGATCGTCGTCGTCGAGGACAAGACCTCCTTCATCGAGCAGGGCATCCGCGAGATCCTCTACGGCGAGCCGTCGGCTCCCGTCATCATCGGCAAGAAGGACCGCAACGGTGTCCCGCTGGTGCCGCTCGACGGCGAGCTGACCGCCGGCCGCCTGCTCGCGCCGCTGCGCCGCGCGCTGAAGGGCCACGCCCAGCTGAAGGCCGCCGGTCCGGCCCGGATCGACCTGCCGCTGCTCTCGACCTCGCGCACCCCCTACTTCTGCAGCGGCTGCCCGCACAACCGTTCCACCGCGCTCCCCGACGGGAGCCTGGGCGGTGGCGGCATCGGCTGCCACACCCTGGTGACCGCCTCGCAGCGTGAGGACAGCGCGGTCGTCGGCATCACCCAGATGGGTGGCGAGGGCTCGCAGTGGATCGGGCAGGCGCCCTACAGCCACGCCGGCCACACGTTCCAGAACGTCGGTGACGGCACCTTCTTCCACTCCGCGCAGCTGGCCATCCAGGCCTGCGTGGCAGCCAACGTCAACATCACTTACAAGCTGCTCCACAACGACGTCGTCGCGATGACCGGTGCCCAGAAGCGGCAGGGCGAGGTCGAGATGGCGCAGCTGACCCACAAGCTGATGAACGAGGGCGTCAAGGCGATCATCGTCGTCGCCGACGAGCCGAAGCGCTACCGCCGCGCCCACTTCCCCGCAGGCGTACGCCTGTGGCACCGCGACCGCCTCGACGACGCCCAGCGGGAGCTGCGCGACGTCGAGGGCGTGACCGTTCTGATCTACGACCAGCACTGCGCCGCCGACGCGCGGCGTCAGCGCAAGCGCGGGACGATCGAGGCCCGCAACACCCGGATCGTGATCAACGAGGCCGTGTGCGAGGGCTGCGGTGACTGCGGCGTGAAGTCCAACTGCCTCTCCGTGCAGCCGGTCGAGACCGAGCTGGGCCGCAAGACCCGCATCGACCAGACCTCCTGCAACACCGACTACACCTGCGTCGAGGGCGAGTGCCCCTCGTTCATGGCGGTCGAGACCGACCCGACGGTCAAGAAGGCGAAGAAGTCGACCCCGGAGCCGCCGACGGTGGCGGACCCCGGCTACGGCGAGCTGGAGCGGACCTACGGCGTGTTCATGGCCGGCATCGGCGGCACCGGCATCGTCACCGTCAACCAGGTGCTCGCGACGGCGGCGCTGCGTGCCGGCTTCGGCGTGGAGTCGCTCGACCAGGTCGGGATGAGCCAGAAGGCGGGCCCGGTGACGGCGCACCTGCGGTTCGGGCCGGGAGCGATCGATCCCTCCAACCGGGTCACCCCGGGTTCGGCTGACGCGCTGCTCGGCTTCGACCTGCTCACTCTGGCCGAGGGCAAGAATCTCGCCTACGGCGACCCGGCGCACACCCGCGCCGTCGTGTCGACCAGCAAGACGCCGACCGGGCCGATGGTCTATGACAAGGACATCGCCTACCCGGCCGACGACGAGCTGCTCACCCGGGTGAACAGCGCGACGTCCTCGCTGCGTGCCTTCGACGCGCTGGCGGCGGCGGAGACCCTCTTCGGCAACACCGCCGCGGCCAACTTCCTGCTGGTCGGCGCCGCCTACCAGGCCGGCGCTCTGCCGATTCCGGCCGAGGCGATCGAGGAGGCCATCGGCATCAACGGTGTCGCGGTCAGCGCGAACGTCGCCGCCTTCCGCTGGGGCCGCGCCTCGGTCGCGATGCCGGAGGAGTTCGCCAAGGTCACCGGCACGGCCACCGCTCCGGTCGAGCCGATCCTCGTGCCGGCGCTGGACGCCGCGACGTTCGAGGGCGAGGTGCGCCGCCTCGCCGAGGTCCGCGCGCCGAAGCTCGTCGCCTTCCAGAACCAGGCGACCGCTCGTGACTACGTCGAGACCGTCGACCGGATCTGGACCGCCGAGCGCTCGGTGACCGAGGACACCCGCTTCTCCGAGGCCGTCGCCCGCTACCTGTTCAAGCTCACCGCCTACAAGGATGAGTACGAGGTCGCCCGGCTCCTCACCGCGCCGGCCGCGCTCGACGGCGTCCGCGCCGAGGTCCAGGGCAAGATCAGCTTCAAGCTCTCCCCGCCGATCTTCGGGGCGTTCCTCAAGGGCGGCAAGATGACCTTCGGCCCGCGTTCGCACTTCATCCTGCGCCTCCTGGCGACGCTGAAGTTCCTCCGCGGCACCTTCCTGGACCCCTTCGGTCACGCCCACGTACGCCGGACCGAGCGCGCCCTGCTCGCGCACTACTCCGCGCTGGTCACCGGCCTCGCGGCCGACCTCACCGAGGAGTCCTACGCCCGGGCCGTTCGCCTCGCCGAGCTCCCGGACATGGTGCGCGGCTACGAGAACGTGAAGATGCGCAACGTCGAGGCCTATCGCGAGGCGCTCGCCGCCGAGGGCATCGACCTGACGGTCTAGATCACGCCGAGTGTGTCCGCCAGCCTCGACTGCGCACCAGCGCTGTCGAGGCTGGCCTCCACCCGGCGTACGTTGCCGGCCGAGGGGTAGGCGAAGAGCGCCATCAGTGCCAGGGAGATGAGCCCGCCGATGACGTACGTCATCAGCTGGCCCTCGGTGAGGACGAACGCGAGGGTGATCGAGACGAGTGCGACCAGCTCGCTGAGCGCGAGCCGGAGGATCAGCGATGTCTGGTGCTTCTGCAGCGCCTCGCCCTTCGCCTTCTCCGGGGCGGTGCCCGGGGTGATCGGGGCGGCCCGGAACCCGATCGTCGAGAGGATCAGGGCGATGACGACCCCGGCCACGACCTGACCCCCGATGACGTACGTCGACGGCAGCGCCAGGTCGGGGTCGGGGACGCTGAGGTAGACGACCACCCCCAGCACCACGACCATGCTCATGAACGCGAGCGCCATCATCTGAGCCGTACGCAGGGCGGGTGTGGGCATCTGAGCTCCTTCTCGAGGGGTGATTGGGAGGCAACCTAGCGGACCGGGCCCCGGGATGCTGTACGCACCCCGGGGCCCGGTGAGGCGGATCAGCTCCGCCAGGTGATCAGCGCGTCGAGCGCCTCGATCCGGTCCCCGGAGACCAGCAGCGGGTTGACCTCGAGCGCCTCGAGGTCGTCGCCGAGAGCGACGGCGATCGCGCCGATCCTGGCCACCACGCCGGCGAGCGCGTCCAGGTCGACCGGTGCCTGGCCGCGAGCGCCCCGGAGAATGGAGGCGCTGCGCAGCGACTCGACGGCCCGCCGGGCCTCGGCCTCCGAGACGGGCAGCAGGCGGAGCTGGGAGTCGCCGAGGATCTCGACCCAGATCCCACCCATCGCGACCGCCAGCGTGAGCCCCCACGACGGATCGCGGACGACACCGACGAGCAGCTCCGTGCCACCTGAGCGCATCGGCTGGACGACGGTCGTGGTGCCGTCGTGGCCGGCCTTCGCGAGCGAGTCGGCGATCCGTGCTGCCGCGGCGCGGACCGACTCCGCGTCGTGGAGGCCGAGCTCCACGCCACCGAGGTCGCTCTTGTGCTCCAGATCGTCGGCGGCCGCCTTCAGCACCACGGGGAAGCCGACCTCCTCGGCGTGGCGCGCGGCCTCGTCGGGGGAGGTGGCCACCCGGGACGGCACCATCGGGATGCCGTTGGCCGCCAGGAACGCGGATGCAGGACGCTCGGTCCACGTCCCGGTGCGCGGTGGCAGACCGTCCTCGACGGTCACCTCGACCTCGACCGGCGCATCCGCGCCGGCCTGATGGTGCCGGTAGGTCTGCGACCAGCGGACCGCGTGGCCCAGCGCCGTCATCCCGTGCTCGATGCCACCCGCGATCTGCGGGTAGCTCGCCGCTTCCCGAAGAGCCCGTCCGGTCTCGCTCACGTCGATCAGGACGTTGCCCACGATCACGACCGGCTTCGGCGAGGAACGGATCACCCCACCCGTGTGCCGGTAGGTCTCCACCGCGAGGTCGAAGTCGGGTGTCGTCCGCGGCATGTCCTGCAGCAGCATGATGACGTCGACACCGGGGTCGGCGGCGACGACGCCGAGCGCCTTCGACATGAGCTGCCGGTCGAGCAGCACGTAGCCGGTGACGTCGAGCGGGTTGTTCGGCGTGGCGAAGGGCGGCAGCACCTCCCGGAGCGCTGCCGTGGTCGTCTCGGCGAACTCCGGCAGGTCGAGCCCTTCGTCCTCGGCCCGGTCGGAGATGATCTCGGAGGCGCCGCCCGAGGGGGTGACGACGCCGATCCGGTTGCCCGGGAGCGGACCGGTCTCGGCGAGCATGCCGGCGGTGACCATCAGGTCCTCCAACGAGCCCACGCGGATCACACCGAGCTGACGGAAGGCGGCGTCGACGGTCCTGTCGTCACCGACCAGCGCCCCCGTGTGGGCCTGGGCGGTCCGGGAAGCCTTGGCGCTACGGCCGATCTTGAGAGCCACGATCGGCTTGCCCGCCGCCAGCGCACGCCGGGCGATGTCGGCGAACTCGTCCGGGTGCCGGATGCTCTCCAGGAAGAGCGCGATCACCTTGGTGCTCGGGGAGTCGACCAGCGCGTTCATCACGTCGGTCACCGACATCGCGGTCTCGTTGCCCATCGAGACCAGGAGCGAGATCCCGATGTTGCGGGCCTGGGCGAAGGCCAGCACGTTGCTGGCCAGCGCACCGCTCTGCAGCACGACCCCGACGGAACCACCCAGGAGCGGCGGAGGGATGGGCAGCCCGTACGGCGTGATCGAGTCGGCCGCGTTGATGAACCCGTTCCCGTTGGGGCCGAGGACGGTCAGGTCGTGCCTGCGGGCGATGTCGGCGACCTCCTGCTCTCGGATCGCGCCCTCCTCACCGACCTCTCCGTAGCCGGCGGTGAGGATGACGTAGTTCCGGATGCCGCGAGCCGCACCCTCCTCCAGGACCAGCGGTACGACCTCGATCGGCGTCATGACGTAGGCGAGGTCGACCGGCCCCGGGATGGCGGAGAGGCTGCGGTGGGTCTCGACACCGTGGACGACAGGCGTCTTGGGGTTCACCAGATGCACGTCACCGGAGAAGCCGTGCTGGAGAAGGTTGTTGTAGGTGCTCAGCGACCAGCCCGACTTGTCGGTCGCCCCCACCAGGGCGACCGACTTCGGGCGGAAGAACTCCTGCAGCCGGTCGGCGTCGAGGATGCTCATGCCAACGACGCTCCCACCTTGACGTTGCCCTTGAGCAGGTTTCGGGCGATGGTGCGGCGCTGGATCTCGTCGGTGCCCTCGAAGATGCGGAGCAGGCGCAGCTCGCGGTACCAGCGCTCCAGCGGGAGCTCCTTGGTGTAGCCCATCCCGCCGTGGATCTGGAGGACGCGGTCGACGACGCGGTTGGCCATGTTGGTGCCGTACAGCTTCGCGATGGACGAAACATGGCGGGCGTCCATCTTGTTCTCGACCTGCCAGGCGGCATGGAGGGTCAGCCAGCGGGCGGCCTCCAGCTCGACCGCGCTGTCGGCGATGTGTCCCTGGATGAACTGGTAGTTGGCGATCGGCTGGCCCATCGAGTGACGGTTGTTGGCGTGCTCGATCGCCATCTCGAGCATCCGCTCCGCGGCCCCGATCGCCCCGGCCGGGATCATGAAGCGACCGTTGCCGATCCACTGCATCGCCAGCTCGAAGCCCTTGCCCTCCTCGCCGAGGATGTGGTCGTTCGGGACGCGTACGTCCTGGAAGCTGAGCGCCGCCGGGCCCCACTCACCCATGGTCGGGATGGGCGTGGACTCCCAGCCCATCGCCCGGTCGACCAGGAAGCAGGTGACGCCGCCGTCGGCGCCCTTCTCCGGGTCGGTGACGGCGAAGACCATCACGAAGTCGGCCTCGTTGCCGTTGGTGATGAAGACCTTCTCGCCGTTGATCACCCAGTCGTCGCCGTCACGGACCGCTCTGGACCGGATGCTGCGGGCGTCGGAGCCAGCACCGGGCTCGGTGATCGCGAAGCAGCTGCGGCGCTCACCCTCGATGGTCGGGATGAGGTACTCCTGCTTCTGCTCCTCGGTACCGGCGTAGAGGATGTTGTCCGCGCTGCCGCCGAAGCGGAACGGCACGTAGGTGCGGCCGGCCTCACCCGCGATGATCGCCGACATCACCGCTCCCGCGGCCATGCCGCCGTACTCCTCCGGGGTGTTGATCCCCCAGTAGCCGTACTTGCGGGCCTTGGCCTGCAGGTCCTTGAGCTGTCCCGGCTCGAGCGCAGGACGGCCGTTGCGCTCGTTGATGAGGACCTGGTCCTCCAGCGGCATCACCTCCTTGGTGACGAACTGGCGCACGGCCTCCTTGACTGCTCGATGCTCTTCTCCCAGCGCGAAGTCGATCATTGCCCGCTCCTTCGGTTAGAGTGAGTTTCTAGAATCGTTTTCTAGAATGGACTATGAGAAGAGTCACGCAGTAGCGGTTCGTCGTCAAGAGGAATTGCGCATATTGTGAGAAGATCCCGGCACCACGACGAGGAGTGAACGATGGCCCTAGAGGTCGAATCGCAGCGCCCGGGAGGGCGTCGCTGGGCGAAGACCGAGGAGACGCGCCGTCAGCTCCTGGACGCCTCGCGCGAGGTCTTCGCGGAGAAGGGCTACGCCGTGGCCAGCGTCTCCGACGTGGTGGCCCGTGCCGGCTCCAGCGTCGGGAGCGTCTACCACCACTTCGGTGGCAAGGAGCAGCTCTACCTCGCCCTGTGGGAGGAGTACGTCGACCGGCTGGCCGCCGCGGCGGCCGCCAGCGTCGCGAAGGCGCGCAAGAGCGGCGTCGAGGCCCCGCTCGACCAGTTCGAGGCAGGTGCCCTGGCCTACCTCGACGCGGTCTGGGAGGACCGGGAGCTGCTGCCCGTCTTCTACGCCGGCGACGGCCCGCCAGGCTTCGAGATGATGCGCCGCCGCCGCAACATCGAGTGGATCCGCCGCAACCTGCAGGTGCTCGGCCTCGGCGTCAGCGAAGAGAACCAGCTGCTCGGTGCGATCCTGACCGCGCTCATCGGCGAGGCGGCCCGGATGACGGCCGCGTGCGAGACCAAGCGCCAGGCGCGGCGGGTGTCTCGGCACGCGATCGCCTTGGCCCAACGGCTCTTCGTCGGGGAGGTCGCCGAGCCCGCGGCTCAGGCGGCCGAGTAGCTCCCGGAGGGCTTTCGAGGATCAGCGCCATGTGGCCAGCCCGCGGTCGATGACCACGGTGCCGTCCTCCTTCCGGGTCTGGAAGGCGGACGTCCCCTCATCGACCCGCCACATCGCGACCTGCAGGGTCTCGCCGGGAAGGACCGGCGAGGAGAACCGGCCGGCCATCGAGGCCATCGCGTCCCCGTCGCCACCTGCGATCGTGCCGATCAGCGCCCGGCCGGTGACCCCGTAGGTGCACAGACCGTGCAGGATCGGGCGCTCGAACCCGCCTCGCGCGGAGAAGCGCGGGTCCGAGTGCAGCGGGTTGCGGTCGCCGCTGAGCCGGTAGAGCAGGGCCTGGCCGGGCCAGGTCGGCATCGTCACCAGCTCGTCGGGGTCGCGCTCGGGGATCGGTGAGGCGACCCTGGGGCCCGGGTCACCTCCGAACCCGCCCTCGCCCCGGATGAACACGGAGCTGCGCGTGGTCACGACGGCTTCGCCCGTCGCCGGATCGACCGCCTGGGCCTCGCTCGCGACCAGGGCTCCCGAGCCCTTGTCGTACATGCCGGTCACCTGGGACGTGAGCGAGACGGTGCCTTCGGCGGTCAGGGGCCGGTGCAGGACGACCTCCTGCTCGGCGTGGACGAGCATGGCCGGGTTGAAGTCGCCCATCCTCCTCCCGCCACGCCTGGCGCCCCAGGTGACCATCACCCCGAACGTCGGCAGCACCTTCTGCTCCGGGCACGCGTCGTCCCCGTGCTCACTGGTGTAGCTCAGGTCGCTCAGCGGGTCGTCGTGCCCGGCGCCGACGCCGAGGGCGTACAACAGCGTGTCGGCACCGGTCCAGGACCGCTCCTCGGGCTCGGAACGTATGCCGATGACTGACTGGTCGAGACTCATGCCTCCGGCGTCCTTCCGCTGGTGAGCGAGTTCGCCCGGGCCCCCGCGATCATGCTGGGCAGCACGACATCGAGCTCGTCGACCGTCCAGGGGCCCTCCTTCTCCTCGGTCGGGCCGGCGACCCAGCCCTCGGCCACGCTCACGTGCCCTCCGCGTACGTTGAAGACGCGACCGGTCACCTGGCGCGCGTTCGGAGAGGCCAGCCAGGCCACCACGGGGGAGACGTTCTCCGGTGCGCCCGGGTTCCACTCACCCTCGGCCACCTGGGGCTGGTTGGGGTTGAGGTTCTCGGTCATCCGGGTCAGCGCCGCCGGGGCGATCGCGTTCACGGTGATGCCGTAGCGGCGCAGCTCCTGGGCGGCGATGACGGTCATCGCCGCGATGCCGGCCTTGGCGGCGCCGTAGTTGATCTGCCCCGGGTTGCCGTAGATGCCCGAGGAGGAGGTGGTGTTGATGATCCGGGCGTCCACGTCCTCACCCTGCTTGGACAGCTCGCGCCAGTGCTGGGCGGCCACGCTCATCGGCGCGAACGTGCCACGCAGATGGACCTTGACGACCGCGTCCCACTCGTCGATCGACATGTTGACCAGCATCCGGTCGCGCAGGATCCCGGCGTTGTTGACCAGTACGTCGACCCTGCCCCACTCGTTGAGGGCGTCCTGGAACAGCTTCTGGGCGCCCTCCGGGTCGCTGATGTCGCTGCCGTTGGCGATCGCCTCGCCGCCGAGCGCGCGTACCTCCTCGACGACCTGCTGCGCGGGGTCGTCGGCCTTGCCGGTGCCGTCGAGTCCGGCGCCGAGGTCGTTGACGACGACGGCGGCGCCCCGGCGGGCGAACTCGAGCGCATGTGCGCGGCCGAGGCCGCGGCCGGCGCCGGTGATGATGACTACCTGTCGGTCGGTGCTTGCCATAGGTCTGCTCCTTCGGGTGGTGGGTCAGTGCTGGTTGAGGGCCGGTTCAGGGCCGGTTCAGGGCCGGTTGGCGAGGATCAGGGTCGCCGCGCTCATGAACATGCCGCCGTTGCCGAGCACGAGGCTGGTGGCGACGTCGTCGACCTGCGCGGCGGCCTCGCCGCGCAGCTGGCGTACGGACTCCTGGATCGCGAACATCCCGTACATGCCGGTGTGGGTGTAGGACATGCCGCCGCCGTTGGTGTTCAGCGGCAGCGACCCGCCGGGGGAGGTGTTGCCCTCGGCGACGAACGCACCCGACTCCCCGCGGCCGACGAAGCCCATGTCCTCCAGGCCGTAGAGGGGCACGTGGGCGAAGGCGTCGTAGATCATCAGGTGGTCGATGTCGGCCTGGGAGGTGCCCGACTCCTTGAACGCCGCCTGGCTGGACAGGGTGAACTGCTTGCAGCGGGTCATGTCCTCCATCTGCGAGATCAGCGGCGTCGTCGCCGCCTCGCCGGTGCCGAGGATGTGGACCAGCGGCTTGTCGCTCCCGTGCGCCTCGGCGAACTCGCGGGAGGCCACGACCAGGGCGCCGCCGCCGTCGGTCACCAGGCAGCACATCAGCAGGGTGAACGGGTCCGCGATCATCTTGGCGCCGAGGACGTCGTCGACGCTGATCTCATCGCGGAACATCGCCCGAGGGTTGCGGGCGGCCCAGCGCCGCTGCGCGACCGCGACCTCGGCGAGCTGCTCGAGGGTGTTGTCGGTCTCGTGCAGGAACCTTCGGGCGGGCACGGTGAAGCTCGTCGGCGGACCGGTGATCCCGTACGGCATCTCGAACTGCGCCATCACCGAGTCGTTGGCGCGGGGGTGCATCGGTGCGCCCACCCGGGACCGGCCGGACTCGCCGTGGGTCACCAGCACGACGTCGGCGTAGCCCGCCTTGATCGCCGCTGTCGCGTGACGTACGTGGAAGAGGAACGAGGCGCCGCCGACGCCGGTGCCGTCGACATAGGTCGGAGTGATCCCCAGGCTGTGTGCGACCTGGATCGGGCCGGGGACGGAGACCGAGGCGATGCCGTCGACCTGGTCCTTGGTCAGATTCGCGTCCGCGAGGGCCCGGCGGGCGCCCTCGACGTGCAGCTCGAGGGTCGAGGTGGTGGGCAGCTTGCCGATGTCGGTCTCGGCGGCACCCATGATGACGACGTCGCGGCTCATCGCGCGTTCTCCTTCATCGGGGCGAAGACGGGCACGGCGACGTCCGTGCGCTGCTCGAAGCGGACCTCCACCGGCATGTCGAGCTCGAGCTCGTCCGGATCCGCATCGACCAGGTTGGTCATCATCCGTGGCCCCTCGTCGAGCTCGACCACGGCGATCACTGTCGGCACCGGGAAGCCCGGTGCGGGACGGTGGGACACGATGTAGGTGTGCAGCATGCCCCTGCCCGAGCAGGTGACCCACTCGAGATCGGTGGATCCGCACCGCGGGCAGGAGGAGCGCGGATAGAAGAAGACCTGGTCGCAGGGACGGCACTTCGGCAGATCGAGCCTGCCGGCGGCCGTGGCGTCCCAGTACGGCTGGGTCTCCGGTGTCGCCCGTGGCGCGAACCGCGCCTGCGGGGAGACCTCGGGAGTTGCCGTTCTCATGGTGTGCTGCCTCATCTGGTGCTGCCCTTCTCCCGCTTCCGCGGTGCGCGGGTGTCGAGGTAATGGAGGATGGCCTCGACCGAGGCCCTGGCGGCCGGACGACGTTGGTCGTCGACCTTGGCGTAGACGTGGTCGGAGACGTGCTCGCGGGCGACGCCGTCGGCCAGCAGCGCGGCCACCTGGTCGATCCGTCGCTGCCGGTCGGCGATCCGAGCACGCAGGTACGTCGTGGGCTCACGCACCGCCGGCCCGTGCCCCGGCAGGAGGATCCAGTCGTCGTCGACCAGCTCGGCGATCCGGGCCATCGAGCCGAGCATGTCCGCGATGGTGCCGTCGGGGTGCGAGATGTAGGGGTTGAACCGGGCCAGCACGGTGTCCCCGGTGAGCATCACGCGGCGGTCGCCGAGCGAGAAGCTCACCCCGTCCGAGGTGTGCCCGGGGGTGGCGAGAGTGCGGATCTCGGTGCGTCGGCCCAGGTCGATCCGGGTCCCGTCGGGGATGATCCCGTGCTGGACCCGTGGCCTGATGGCGGCCTGCCAGCGCTCGGCCACCGCATGCGCGGCCTGGGAGTGGTCGCCGTGATGGTGGCTGAGCAGGATCGTCTCGACGCGGGCACCCGCCCCGCGCACCACCTCGTCGATCCGGTCCAGGTGCTCGGGGTCGGTCGGACCGGGGTCGATGACCACGGCCCGACCTTCCCCGACGACGATCCAGGTGTTGGTGCCCTCGTACGTCCAGTGGTTGGCGTTCGGCGCGAGCAGCAGGTGGACGCCACCGGTGACCTCCACCGGCTCCCCGGGTCGAGGCGGGGCCCCGCCGACGTCCCAGATCGCGTCGATGCGGCAGGAGTCGTCCCGGCGGTGCTCATCCTGGACGGGAGGGCCGCTGCTCACTCCTGCTCCATCCAGACGTCTTGGAGCTCGCGGGAGGAGTAGTCCGGGTGCGGGTAGTAGTCGTGGACCTTGCCCGAGTAGAGCGTCTGGGTGTCGTAGGCGTACAGCGGCAGCGGCGTGGAGACGTTCTCCATGATGTAGCGCTCGATGTCCTGCAGCGCCTTCTCCCGCTGTGCCTCGTCGGTGATGACGCGCTGGGCGGCGACCATCTTGTCGAGCTCCGGGTCGTTGACCTTCGACCAGTTGCGGGTGCCGGTGCTGGTGTACTCCGAGGTGAGGTACTCGTCGGCTGTCAGCATCGGGGTCTGCAGGCCGTACATGATGTCGTACTTCGTCTCGGGCCAGGTCGAGCTGACGTAGGTGGCGTAGTCCTGCTGGTCGATGGTCAGCTTGATGCCGATCTTGGCGAGGTCCTCCTGGACCCACTGGGCCTCGCGCAGGATGGTCTCGCCGTAGCCGTCGGTGGCGACCAGGTCGGCGGAGAAGCCGTCGGGGTAGCCGGCGTCTGCCAGGAGCTTCTTGGCCTTCTCGGGGTCGTACTCCAGCAGCCCGTCGACCTCGTCCTGGGGCAGAGCCCCGAAGAGGGTCGGCGAGATGGGACCGGTGAGCGTCCCGCCCGATCTCAGGGCCTTGATCATCCCCTCCTTGTCGATCGCGTGCGCGACGGCGCGGCGGACCTCCAGCTTGCTGAACGGCCCCTTCTCGGCGTTCATGAAGACCCGGGTCTGGGTGATCCCCTTCTCCGTACGCAGCTGCAGCCCGTCGATCTGGCTGAGGAGCTGGTCGACCTGGCGCTTCTCGGTGGAGAGCGAGGCGATCATGTCGAGCTTGCCGCTGCGCAGCGCGGCGATCTGGGCCTGGGCGTCGGGGAGCACGGTGGTCTGGATGCCGTCCAGGTGGGGGAGACCCTCGATGAAGTAGTCGGGGTTCTTCTCCATCACGCGCTCCTGGTCGCGCTTCCAGCTCTTCAGGACGAACGGGCCGGTGCCGATCGCCTCCTCGGCCAGGTTGAACTCGCCCTTGGTGCCCTCGCAGGGAAGGATCGCCATGAACGGGTTGGCCATCGTCTGGTCGAAGGCGGTGTTCGCCGACGCGAGCGTGAAGGCCACGGTGTAGGGGTCCGGGGTCCCCACCTTCGTGACGCCGGCGACCAGTCCGAGCTGGTGGCCGGGCAGGGTCTTGATCCGGTCGACGGTGCACTTGACGTCGGCCGAGGTGAACTCGCGGCCGTTGACCGGGGGCTTGTCGTGGAACTTGACGCCCTGACGCAGGTTGAAGGTCCAGGTCTTCAGGTCCTCCGACTTCGACCACTTCTCAGCCAGGTCGCCCTCGAGCTCGCTCGAGCCGTACGTGACGTCCTTGCCGGTCTTCGGCGCGACCAGGCGGCTGTAGACCGTCCCGACCGCGACGTGGGTCATGTAGGACGCCTCCTTCTGGATGTCCAGCGAAGGCGCGTCGGCGGTGGCCGCGGTGTGCAGGATGCCGCCGTCCTGGGGCGGTCCGGCGTCCTCGACGATCTTGCCCTTGCCGGAGGCGGTTCCGCCCGCGCCGCAGGCGGTGGTCAGGGCGAGGCAGGCAGCGGCCACGACCGCACCGGCGGTCCGGGCCTGTGATCTCGTGAGGCGAAGCATGGGGTGGGACATCACGGACTCCTTGGGTGGGATGGGGCTAGCGGCGCTGTTTGGGGTCGAGGAAGTCGCGCATGGCGTCGCCGAGCAGGTTGAACGCCAGGACGGACACGGAGAGGATCAGGCCGGGAACGACGGTCATCCACGGGGCGATCTCGAGCTGGCTGCGGCCCTCGCTCAGCATCCGGCCCCACGAGGGTGTCGGCGGCGGGGTGCCGATGCCCAGGAAGCTGAGCGCGGACTCGGCGATGAGGATGACCGCGAAGAGCAGCGAGCCCATGACGAAGAGCGGTGCCATCAGGTTGGGCAGGCCGTAGCGGATCAGGATCCGTGGGGTTCCGCAGCCGACCGAGCGGGCGGCCTCGACGTACGGCTCCTCGCGGATGCGGAGCATCTCGCCCCGGGCCACGCGGTTGATCGAGGGGATCACCAGCAGGCTGAGGGCGATCACGGTGTTGCGTACGCTCGGGCCGAGCAGGGCGGCCACGAAGAGCAGCAGCACGATCGAGGGGATCGCCATCAGCGCGTCCATGATGCGCTGGAGCACGGAGTCGATCCAGGTGCCGCCGAAGTAGCCGGACACGACACCGACGACCAGGCCGATCGCACCGCCGAGAGCGAGCGTGGCGACCGCGATCAACAGGGACGTCCGGGCGCCGTAGAGCGACCGGCTCAAGACGTCCCGGCCGAGCTCGTCGGTGCCGGCGAGATGACCTCCGACCCCCGGAGCGGTCAGGAGGTTCACCCGGTCCTGGGCGAGCGGGTCGTACGGGGCGATCCAGGGCGCCAGGACGGCCACCACGACGAAGAGCGTGATCAGGAAGAGGGCGACGGCGCCGAGGGGCTGCTCCCTGGTGAACCGGCGCAGGCCGCTGCGGGCTCGTGGTCGGCGGGCCGCGCGCGCGGTCCCGGAGATGGCGATGCTCATGCCGAGGCTCCTTCGTAACGGATCCGCGGGTCGATGACCGCGTAGAGCAGGTCGACCACGACGTTGACGAGGATGAAGATGGCGCCGTAGAAGATGACGCAGCCGAGGATGACCGGGTAGTCGCGCTGCCCGACCGCCTCGAAGATCAGCGACCCCATCCCCGGGATCGCGAAGATCCTTTCGAGGATGACGGTGCCGCCGAGGATGTGACCCACCTGCAGACCGAGCACCGTGAAGACCGGGATCAGCGAGCTGCGGCCGGCGTGCTTGAGCACGACCACGCGCTCGGACGCGCCGCGGGAGCGGATGGTGCGGATGAAGTTGGAGCCGAGCACCTCCAGCAGCGAGGAGCGCAGCATCCGGGCGATGCTCGCCATCGTCGCAGCGCCCAGGGCTATCGCCGGGAGCGCCATGTGGACGAGGTTCTGGCCGAGGTCCTCGGTGGGAGAGGCGTAGACCAGGGGTGGGGACCAGCCGAACCAGAGCGCCAGGAAGGTGATCAGGAGGAGAGCCAGCCAGAAGTTCGGCAGCGACATGCCGATGACCGCCAGGAACCGCATGACGTTGTCGACGACGCTGTGATGCCGGATCGCCGAGAGCATGCCGAACGGCACGCCGAGCAGGATGCCGAAGAGGATGGCGAGCAGACCGAGCTCGAGGGTGGCGGGAAGGCGCTCGAGGATCTTGGTCGTGACGGGGCGTTCGTCGTCGAACGAGTCGCCCAGGTCGCCCTGGGCGAGCCCGCCCACGAAGTGGCCGAACTGGGTCAGGAGCGGCTCGTCCAGACCGAGCTCGGCGGTGCGCTGGTCGATCTGGGCCTGGGTGACGCCGGGGGCGTCGGCCAGCTGGAGCCGCACCGCGTCGCCGGGGATCAGTCGGATGATGAGGAAGACCAGAGTGGCGACCAGGGCGAGCACGAGCAGGCCGTAGGTCAGGCGTCGTCCGGCGTAGAGAAGCATGCGATCACCTCGCGGGAGTGGGGTCGAAGAGGTGGCAGGCGACGCTTCGGGCGTCGCTCGAGCTGCCGATGGTCAGCAGCTCCGGCTCGTTGCGGTCGCAGCCGTCGACGCGCTGGCTGCAGCGTGGGTGGAACCGGCAGCCAGCCGGGGGCCGCCGCGGGCTGGGGATCTCGCCGGCGAGCGGCGTACGCAGCTGGTGATGGGCGTCGGGGGAGGGGATCGACGCCATCAGAGCCTGTGAGTAGGGATGTCTCGGCCGCTCGCTGATGTCGTCGGCGTGAGCCACCTCGGCGAGCTTGCCGAGATACATCACGCAGACGCGGTCGGAGATGTAGCGCACCACGTTGAGGTCGTGCGCGATGAAGAGATAGGAGAGCCCGAGCTCGCGCTGGACCTCCTTGAGCAGGTTGAGCACCTGCGCCTGGACGGAGACGTCGAGTGCGCTGACCGCCTCGTCGCAGACGATGAGGTCGGGGTCGGTGGCGAGTGCTCGGGCTATCCCGATGCGCTGCGCCTGGCCGCCGGAGAACTGGTGGGGATAGCGCTCCAGCGCGAACGAGGGGAGGCCGACCAGGTCGAGCAGCTCCTTGGCGCGTTTGATGCGGCCGGCCCTGTCGCTCATGCCGTGGACCATCATCGGCTCGGTCAGCACCTGCGCGATGGTCATCCGTGGGTTGAACGAGCTGAACGGGTCCTGGAAGACGAGCTGCATCCGCTTGCGGAGCTGCGTCAGGCTGCTCTTCGAGAGCGCGGCGATGTCTTGACCGTCGAAGGTGACCGAGCCGCTGGTCGGCTCGATCAGCCGGAGGATCAGACGCCCGAGGGTCGACTTCCCGGAGCCCGACTCTCCGACCAGTCCGAGGGTCTCGCCGCGCTTGATGGTCAGGGAGACACCGTCCACGGCGCGTACGGGTGGACGACGCGGAGTGAGGAGGCCCTTGCCGTCGCCGAAGTGCTTGACCAGACCGTGTGCTTCGACGAGGGGAGCGGCGCCGGGGACGATCATCGGGCCACCTCCGCCATCGGCGCGAGGGCGCCGCGCTCCTCGTCCGGACGCCAGCAGCGGACCTGTCGGCCGGCGATGTCCCGTAGCGGCTGGGACGTCTCGCACTCGGGGCCGGCCTCGGAGCAGCGGGTGGCGAAGCGGCAGCCGCTGGGCATCTCGTTGAGGGCGGGCACGGCGCCGGGGATCGCCGGCATCTCCTGGTCGCGCGGGGTGTCGCGTCGCGGGATCGCATCGAGCAGCGCCTGGGTGTAGGGGTGCTGCGGCCGGTCGAGGATCTCGTCCGCGGTGCCGGTCTCGACGACCTGCCCGGCGTAGAAGACGACCACCCGGTCGGCCATCTCGGCGACCACGCCCATGTCGTGGGTGATCAGCATCAGCCCGACCCCGGTTCGGTCCTGGAGGTCGCGGATCAGCGCCAGGACCTGGGCCTCCACGGTGACGTCGAGGGCGGTGGTCGGCTCGTCGGCGATGAGCAGGCGTGGGTCGCAGGCCAGCGCGCCGGCGATCATGACCCGTTGCCGCTGGCCGCCCGAGAGCTGGTGGGGGTACGCCTTGAACTTGGTCTCGGGCTCGGGGATGCCGACGAGGTCCAGCAGCTCGACCGCGCGCTCGCGTGCCTTCCGTTTCGAGACGGCGTGGTGGATCCGGTAGGCCTCGACGAGCTGGTGCCCGATCGTGAAGAGGGGGTCGAGCGAGGTCATCGGGTCCTGGAAGATCACCGAGATGTCCTTGCCCCGCACGCCGCGCATGTCGTGGTTGTCGGCTCCGGTGATGTCCCTGCCGTCCCAGGTGATCCGACCGCCGCTGACCCGGCCGTTGCCCAGCAGGCCGAGCACGGCGAGCGCCGTGACGCTCTTGCCGGAGCCGGACTCGCCGACGACGGCGACGGTCTCGCCCGCGTCGATCCAGAGGTCGACGGCGTTGAGCGCCTCGACCGTTCCGCCCCCGGTCCGAAACTCCACGTGGAGGTCCTCGATGCGCAGAAGCGGCTCATTCGCGGACCCAGTTGGTGCTCTCATGTCGGACCCTCCAGTTCGTGTCCGCGACCGGGTGTCGGTCGCCGATGTTGGTGGCTCAATCTAGAATCACGCTCTAGGATGAGATTCATCATTGGGTCGCCAAACGAGTGTGTCAAGGGTCACAATCCGGATATCGGACTTTCTTCTCGTGACACCTCGTCCGGCGCAGGGTCGTGCCGTGGCGTACGACGCAGGCGGCGCCGTCTCGGACGGCGCAGGAGGTGGAATGAGCGAGTCCGAACCCACTGAGGTGAGTGCCGCTGCGCGTTCCACCCTGATCGTGGTCTGCCTGGTCAGCGCGGTGATGGCACTCAACGCGAGCTCTCTCAACGTCGCGCTGCCGACGCTGAGCCGGGAGTTCGAGGTGAGCTCGGCGGAGGGGAGCTGGCTCCTGCTCTCCTACATGGTCGCCAACACCGCCTGCCTGCTCCTCTTCGGCCGCCTCAGCGACGTCTGGGGGCAGCGGAGCCTCTACCTGGGTGGGCTGGTCCTCTTCTCGCTGGCGAGCCTGCTGGCCGGCTTCGCTCCGAACGTCGAGGTCCTCATCGGGCTCCGGGTGGTCGCCGCGATCGGCGGCGCGGTGCTCATCGGCAACGGCGCCACCCTCATCCACCAGGCCTTCCCGCGCTCGTCCCTGGGCGGCGCGATGGGCCTGTACGCCGCCTCGTTCCCCACCGCCAACCTGCTCGGGCCGACGCTCGGCGGGCTGATCGTCGACCACGTCGGCTGGCAGTGGGTGTTCTGGTTCAACGTGCCGGTCTGCCTGACCGCGCTGGTGGCGGGACATCTGCTGCTGCCGCGACCTGTGGTGGACAAGCGCGCCGTCGGGCTCGATCTCCCCGGCAACCTGGTGATCATGGTCGGCGTCGTCATGCTGACCCTCGGGATCACGTCGCTGACCGACCTCGGGTGGCTGCATCCCCTGGTGATCGGATGCGTCGTGGGATCGGTCGTCCTGGTCCCGGTCCTGCTGTTCGTCGAGCGGCGGGCGACGGCTCCGGTGCTCGACGTCGCCGTCATGCGCCGGGTCGGGAAGCTCTTCCTCGCGGGCTTCTTCACGGGGGCCGGAAGGTTCCCGCTGGTCGTGCTGGCCAGCCTCTACTTCCAGAGCGTCGTCGGCGTCGCCCCGGGGACGGCGGGGATGATGCTGCTGCCGATGCCGATCGGGATGATCAGTGCCTCACTGACCCTCGGTTGGCTCTCGCGCCGCTGGACGCCACATCAGATCATGTCCGGAGGATCGGTGGTGGGCACGTGTGGCGTCGCTCTGGTGGCGCTCGCGATCCATCTCGAGCTGACCTGGATGGTGATGGCGACGCTCGCGATCGTCGGCCTGGCGACCGGGCTCTTCATCGGCACCAACGCGACGGTCCTTCTGGAGCGGGCGCCCGAGGACGCGCTGGGTGTCGTCAACGCCACGCGTCTGATGCTGCAGAACACGGGCAACGTACTCAGTCTCGCCGTCGCCCTCACCCTTCTCACCGCGATCCTTCCGCCCGGACTCGGTGAGTCTGTGCTCGCTGCGAGCGTCCCGGCCGACGGTGTCGGTGCGGTCAACACGGCCTTCACGCTGGTCTGCCTCTTCCTCCTTGCCCTCGGCGCGGTCGGAGTCTGGTACTCGTTCCCGCGTCGGGCCGACGCCGAGGACGCGATCCGGCCGCCGCCCGAGGTTTCGGTCGCTGGTTGCCGACAGGTCGGACTGCCGAAGGAGATGCTCGACTGAGTCCCGAAGGACGGCCGGGTGTCAGGCGAGGTCGAGGGGGTCGCGGTGGAGCACGACCTTGGTCGTGTGCGCCGGGTAGGCCTCGACGGCGTCGTCCCAGTCGGCGAGCAGGCTGGTGACACGCTCGGCCTCGAAGCCGGTGCGGGCGATGAAGTCGAGCATCTCCGGCAGGTGCGGTCGGACGTGGGAGACGCCGACCTGGAGGGTCGCGCTGGTGGCGTACATGTCCATCACCGGGAGCAGGGTGTTCGCCCCCAGGTAGTAGCCGTTGCCGGTGCAGATTCCGCCGGGACGAAGCGCGCGCAGCGCGTCGCGTAGACCCTGGCCGGTCGAGGAGGCCTCGACGGCGACGTCGTAGCGCTGCGTGATCCGGGGCATCTGCGACCTACGGCGGGTCCCGTCGATCTTGTGCGCGGTCGCCCCGAAGCTCTCGGCGATCTCCAGGCGGCTGTCGCGATCGTCGAAGTAGTCGACCCGCTCCGCGCCGAGCAGCACGGCGAGACCGGCGGAGTAGAGGCCGATGCTCTGCGCGCCGCCGCCGATGACGATGACGCGACCACCCGGTCGCTGGGCGAGAGTCGGGGCGACCCCGCGCCAGGCGTCGGTGAGGTTGTCTCCGGCCGAAGCGACCCGCAGTGGGTCGACGCCGGCGGGGACCCGGACGAGCATGTGGTCGGCGTACGGGATGCGGAGGGTGTCGGAGATGACGCCGCCCCAGGAGCCTGACATCGGCCCGAAGCCGAAGCACGAGAGCGTACGTCCCGGGCTGGTGGGCAGGAAGGTCGAGCACTTCGCGGTCAGGCCGAGGCGACACTCGTAGCAGGTGCCGCAGGACACGGCCCAGGGGACGACGACGATGTCGCCCACCCGCTTGTCGGTCACCGCCTCGCCGACGGCGGTGACCTGGGCGATCGCCTCATGACCGATGCCGAACGGGCCGGCGAACGGCTCCTTGCCGATGATGTCGGCAACGGTCGGGTCGATCACTCCCGACCTCATCGCGGCCTGCATCGCCCGATGCTTGATCCCATGGAGGTGAAGGGGGAGCGCGTCGCCGTCGCAGCGGCTCGCGACGAACGGCCGCACCAGCGCGTCGGTGGGGTCGACCAGCACCGGGTCGGGCTTCTCGACCCAGCCGATCTGGCCGGGCTTGATCAGGTTGAGCTCTCGCATGCCCGTCTCCTTTGATATGCTATGTGGCGTAGCATAGTAGCGAGTCTCGAAGGATGAGTACATGGGGTTGCGGACCGACACCAGGCAGCGGATGGTCGCCAGCGCGGCGCTCCTGCTGCGCGAGCACGGCGTCGCCGGTACGTCGGTGGCCAAGGTGCTGGCGCACAGCAACGGTCCCCGGGGCTCGGTGGGATTCCACTTCCCCGGAGGTCGTCGCGAGCTCATCACCGACGCGCTCACCTGGGCGGGGGAGACCGTTACCGGCAACCTGCGCGACGCGGTCACTGCCGGCGTCGGCCCCGAGAGAGTCTTCGCAGCGATCTGCCAGCACTACCGGACGCAGCTCGTCGACACCGACTTCGCGGCCGGATGCCCGGTCGGGGCGGCGATGCAGGAGGCCCACCACGACGCTGACCTGGCGCCTGTCGTCAGCGGCATCGTCGCCGACTGGCAGGGCGCGCTCGCGGCCCTGCTCGTCAGCGCGGGTCACGCCGAGCGGGAGGCCGACGATCTCGCTGTGCTGGCCATCAGCTCGCTCGAGGGCGCGATCATGATGGCCCGCGTCACCAGGTCGGCGGCGCCGATCGACGTGGTCGTCGACCGGATCGCTCCGCTGCTCGCGGGGGAGTAGGAGTTCAGGTGGTGATGTCCTGCGGGGTGGAGCTGCGGGCGATGCGCGACCGGGTGATGAGGAAGCCGAAGGCGGTGGCGAGGACGTACATCACGATGCTGTAGACCGCGGCCGGGATCGCCACGGTCGTGTTGTCGAGCACGCTGAGGGCGATGGTGAGGGCCACGGTGGTGTTGTGGATCCCGACCTCCATCGAGGTGGCGATCGCCTGCGCCTGGCTGAGCCGGAACACCCGAGCGCCGAGGTAGCCGAGGCAGAGGCTCGCACAGCAGAACAGCGTCACGACCACGCCGATCTCGCGGAGGTAGTCGGCGATGTTCTCCCGCTCCCCGAGGATCGCGCCGACCGAGACCATGACCAGTACGACGATCGAGAAGATCCGCACCGGACGGTCCGCTCGGGCGGCGAACGTCGCCGACCGGCTCCGCACCAGCATCCCGATGCCGACCGGAATCAGAACGATCGCGATGACCTGGACGACCTTGCCGAACTGCAGTCCCAAGGTGTCGCCCGCGTCGAAGTAGCTGATCGCCGCGTTGGTGATCAACGGGATCGACACCGCCGCGAGCACCGAGTTGACCGCGGTCAGCGTCACGTTGAGCGCGACGTCGCCACGGAACAGGTGGCTGAACAGGTTCGCCGTGGTCCCGCCCGGCGACGCTGCCAGCAGCATGACCCCGACGGCGATCAGCGGATCCACGTCCGCGACCACGACGAGCCCGAACGCGATCATCGGCAGGACCACGATCTGGAGCGTGAGCGCGACGAAGACGGCTCGTGGAGTGCGTACGACCCGGCGGAAGTCTCCCGGGGTCAGGCTCAGGCCCAGCCCGAACATGATGATGGCCAAGGCGATGGGGAGGCCAACCGAGAGCAGGGCCGAGTCGTTCACTGTGTTCCTCCAGCATGCAGGGCAGCCGCCACGATCGGCCGTATGAGATGTGCGTCACAGTGGACCACGCGGACGAGGTGAACCACAGTCTTATCCGGACATTTCGACCCGCGAAGAACGTATCCCCTGTCGCGAGCGGCCTTCTCGGCTCGCGACAGGGGATATGCGGGTGGGCATCGCTGGCATCAGACGAGCTTCTGGGCGACCTCGTTGAGGTTGGCTCGCAGCTTGGCGCGGTAGGCGTCGTGCTGCTCGGGCAACCGGGCGTCGCAGAACGCGGCCAGATCGGGGCCGGTGACTTCGAGGACCGGGCGTCCGGCGGCGGCTTCGGTCTCGAACTGGTCGAGGACCTCGCGCAGGATCTCGACGATGTCCATGCCGTCGCCGGCGGTGAAGCGCCACATGTAGCTCTTCATCTCGCTGTAGACGGTGCGGTAGTCGGCGGGCAGTTCGGCGGCGCGGGCTTCCATGCGCTTCCAGTCCTTCTTGTCACCCACGAGGCGGTTGAGGAGGTTGTTCATGGTGGTGCTCCTTCTGTGGTTTTGTTCGGTCCCTGGTGGGGCCGATGGAAGAAGCGTGCGGCCCTGACGCAGCGTCAAGGTCAAGCACTGATCCGAAGAAAGTTTGTGATCACGCCGCGAGGCGGCGCCCGAGGATCAGATCGCGCAGTCGGAGTTCTCCCCGGGACAGCGGTGGCCAGAGTGGTGGTGGGTCTGGTTTCCAGGTGTCGGGTGGTGGGCTGAGATAGGTGTGCCCAGTGGGTGTGGTGGTGATGATGCTGCCGTCGGGTCCTGGTCTGGCTTGCCAGCCGAGGGCTTCTTTGGCTTGGTTGCATCGTTCGCACAGACCTTGGAGGTTCTGGGCGGTGGTTTCGCCACCGTCGGTGTGGCGTTGGATGTGGTCGATGTTGCGGATCGGGGCATCACAGCCGTTGGTGCGGCAGGTCCCGCCGTCGCGGGTGGTGATGAACTCCGCGAGCCCGTCGGGTGCTTTGCGTGAGCGGGACTCCATCGCGACCAGTGGCCCGGCCGGGTCGGTGAACAGTCTGCGGACGAAGACCTCGGCGTCGTTGAGTGCTTCGCGTGCCCAGGCGGCGGGGACGGGGCCGTAGCCCTCGACGATGGCGGGCTGGTCCGTGTCGTTGGTGAGGGAGTCGGCGGTCATCACGATCTTGACCTCGATCCGAGGCTTGGCCCCGGCGGCGCTGCGGCCGGTGATCCGGTCGATGAGGGTGTCGGCCATGACCTGACCACGAGTGCGTTGGTCACCTGCTGCCGCAGCCGCCTTGGCTGCCTGGTCGAGGGCCGCGAAGACGGCGACGCCGTCCTTGACCGGCAGCAGCGCACCGAGCCAGGTCATCGTGTCCGGTGCCGGCCGGACACTGACGCGACGGTCCTTGACGGCGTTGGCGGCCCGGGCCACGACCGATGTCTGGTCGAGACTGATGGCGAGCTTCTTGGCGGCGTTCTCGAGCTGCCGCAGCCCCATCACGACCACCTGCGGCGCCTCACCGTCGGGCCCGGGGGCGCAGAGCCGGTGGTCGATGACCCGCCGATCCTCCACCGAGAGACACGCCGTTTCGCGGGCCAGGATGGTGGCCTGCCATTGCGAGAACAACCCGGCTTTCATGAGCGCGAAGGTGTGCGGCATCTCGGCGATCAGGACCTTCGCCAACCCGAGGAGCTTGGCGCCCTTCTCGGGTGAGACCCGCCGCGCCAACGCAACCTGGGAGGCCACCCCTTCACCAAGCTTGCGAGCAGGAACACCAGCCGCTGATTGACGCTCGCGGACGGCTTCCTCCAGACGTACCGCCGCCTCTGCCTGCACAGCCTCGGCGGTGCACTTCACGGCCTCGAGGCGACTGATCCAGTCGACCAGCTCACCCTCGGACGCACCGGGAGGTGGCCCGTCGAGGAGGCGGTCGATGGTCTCGTACATGGCCGTTATTATATGCGATCGAGCACCACAGCGCGACCTATTTGTGCTGGTCAAATGACAGTTATGCAGTCAGCGAACAAGCAACGTGAACTCCGCGCCACTCCCTCGCCGCCGCCCCGATATAGGCGAAATCCTTCTCGATCGGGTGCCGAGTCAAGGACCGCGAAGCGGCCGGCGAAGCCGGCGCCCGAAGGGCGTCCTTGACGCGGCACGTGATCGAGAAACACTCAAAGCAAGGGTCGGCGGCGAACCCCGAAACGAAGAACAGTCGCCAAGCGAGCACTCCCGACGCAAGAGGACTGTGTTGGTCTCGACACGCCTCCGCCTAGCGGCTCCGGCGGCTCGACCAGCGGAAAACCCCTCCGGCGGCTCGACCAGCGGAAAACCCCTCCGGCGGCTCGACCAGCGGAAACCCCCCGGGCGGCTCGACCAGCGGCGCGGAAGCGGCTCCGACGGCTCGACCCATCCGCCCATCGAGAAACCCCAAAACACCCCGATGCGCTATGTACAGTAAATAGCGTTACATTACTACTTCGCCATTTTCGATCGCACCTAGGAGGTACGCGTGGAGCGGCTCCTCATCTTTGCTCTCGTCGGTCTCGCGGCCCAGGCGGTCGACGGTTCGCTCGGCATGGCGTACGGCGTCACCTCGAGCACCCTGCTGGTCGCGACAGGGGTCGCGCCAGCGGTCGCCTCGGCGTCGGTGCACCTGGCCGAGGTCGGGACGACGTTCGCCTCGGGCGTGTCCCACTGGCGGCTCGGGAACGTCGACTGGAAGGTCGTGGCCAAGATCGCGATCCCGGGCGGCATCGGCGCGTTCGTCGGCGCAACCGTTCTCTCCAGCCTCTCCACCGAGAGTGCCACTCCCTGGGTTTCCGGTCTCCTGCTCGTCCTGGGCCTCTACATCATCGCCCGCTTCGTCTTCGGCAAGCCGCCGGTCTTCATCCCGGGACGTCGCCCGGGGCTCGGTCTGCTCGCGCCGCTCGGTCTCTTCGGTGGCTTCATCGACGCGACCGGTGGTGGCGGCTGGGGTCCGGTGACCACGCCCACCCTGATCTCCAGCGGCACCCTGCATCCGCGCAAGGTGATCGGATCGGTCTCCACCGCCGAGTTCGTCACGACCCTCTCGGCGAGTGTCGGGTTCCTCGTCGGACTGGCCGGGGAGGCGCTCGACTGGCGCGTCATCGGTGGCCTCCTCGTCGGCGGCGTGATCGCCGCCCCGTTCGCCGCCTACCTCGTCAAGCACCTCTCGCTACCCATCCTCGGCGGCCTGGTCGGCAGCATCATCCTGATCACCAACGGACGTACGCTGCTGCGCAACTTCGACGCGGAGTCGGTCGCCGCCTACGGCGCGCTCTTCGCCGTGGCCGCCGTGATCGTCGCCATCGCGGTGCGGAAGTCCCGCGGCACGCCCGCAGGTGCCCCGGAGGGGGAGCCGGCAGCCGAGTCCGAGGCAGCCAACGCCTGACCGCGCACGCATCGGCGCTCGCGCGACCGGTGGAAAGTTCTTCCGATGTCGATGTCGAAGGAGAACGATGTGGTTCGACGCACATGTGTCGGCCACCGAAAAGCGGTTGGCCCCGAACTGAGGAGCACATCATGCCCCGTTTCATGGGCTTCGTGAGGATGGAAGAGGGAATCGGCCCGGCGCCGGAGGCCCTGTTCAAGGCGATGGACGACTACATCGGCGAGCAGGCGGCGGCTGGACACTTCCTCGACGGCGGCGGTCTCTACGGCAGCGAGGACGCGGTGAACTTCCTGGTGGAGAAGGGCGAGGTCACGCGTGTCGACGGTCCGTACGCCGAGGCCAAGGAGGTCGTCGGCGGCTGGGCGCTGATGCGCTACGACACGCTCGAGGAGGCGATCGCCGGGCAGCGCGAGTTCGCGCAGCTGCACGCGACGTACTGGCCGGATTGCAAGATCGTCGCCACCCTGCGCCAGATCCCCGACTAGGAACCTGCCGGGCTGAAGCTTCGGCGGTTGCTCAGCCGCCGCCGAGGTGCAGGGAGGCGTAGGTCTCTTTGACGAAGCGGAGATGGCTCCAGGTCTCCGCCTCGCGGACGCCGGTGAGCTCGCGGATGTGGTCGAGGACGCCGACGAGGTCGCCGGAGGTGGCGGTGCTGACCGTGAGCAGGGCGTCGTAGCGACCGAGGGTCCGGGCCACGAAGGTCACCGACGGGAGCTCGGCGAGCTGCTCGGCGATCGGGCGGTGGGCGGCGCCGTCGAGTCGGAGGCCGACCCCGGTGGCCGTACGCCGCTCCTGCCCCGAGTGGCGCACGACGGCCCCTACCCGGACGACGTTCCCGTCGAGCAGGCGCACCACCCGGCGACGCGCGCCGGCGGGGGAGAGGCCGACGCTCGCGGCCAGGTCGACGTAGGAGGCACGGCCGTTCGCCTGCAGCGCGCGCAGCAGGGCGTAGTCGGTCTCGTCGAGCGAGCCGGCCGCCGGGGCGGGGCCGACCGGGGCGGCGACGTCGCGGATCACCTCGGTGTAGAGCAGTGTCTCGGTGGTGACGATGCCGTCGATCGTCCGCACCTCGGCGAGGGCGTCGTCGATCCGGCCGATGTCCTTCGCCCGCAGCTCGAGGACGAGTGCGTGGTGGCCGCTGGTCATCGAGACCAAGGTGGTGTCCTCGCGCGCCGCGGCCGCCTGGGCGACGTGGGTCGCGGGGCCGTTCACGGTGACCGAGACGTGGGCGAGCACGTCGTGGCCGAGGACGGCCGGGTGAACGACGCCCCGGACGTCGATGTGCCCCTCGCTCAGCAGCCGCTGGACCCGGGTGGCCGCAGCTGATCGGGAGAGACCGACCTGGTCGGCGATCTCGCGGTGGGTGAGGCGGCCGTCCTTCTCGAGCAGGACGAGGATCGCCTCATCGGTGCCGTCGAGGACGCCGGGCGTGATTTCGTTCGACATTTTTTGGGAGCGTCTCCAAGGTCGGATCGATCCTCCAGGACAGGGATCGACTGCCATTATGACGGATCCTCCGGGTCTTGCAGGCATATCGACAGCTATTACGGCCAGGTTAAGAACGAAACGATTGCGGCACCTCTTGGGATGCTCTTAGAGTGACGCAGATCTCGGCCGACCCACAGACCCAGGAGGCCCGGTGTCCACGATCACCGCCCCATCAGCCACGCTGACCGAGTCGCAGGTCCACGAGGCCGCCGACCGGCTCGTCGCGGCCTTCGCCGCGACCGACACCGCGGCCTACTTCGCCTGCTTCGCCGCCGAGGCCAGCTTCGTCTTCCACACAGAGCCGCGCCGGCTCGACGACCGCGCTGCCTACCAGCGCCTCTGGGCCGCCTGGGTCGCCGAGGGCTGGCGGGTCGAGTCCTGCCGGAGCAGCGCCCGTCTCGTCCAGGTCCACGGTGACACCGCGGTCTTCAGCCACGACGTCCTCACCACGACCTCGACGAGTGGACCCGCCGAGACCACGCGGGAGCGGGAGACGATCGTCTTCCGTCTCATCGACGGCGACCTTCTCGCCGTGCACGAGCACCTCTCCGCCCACCCGAGCGAGGACGTGAGATGAGCACGCAGGTCCAGCCTCCCAAGGTCACCGAGGTCGAGCAGCACGGCGTCGAGCCGATCCCCGACCCAGAGCGCAGCGCCCGGCCGATCGACCTGTTCCGGCTCACCTTCGGCGGCGCCAACACGATCGCCACCGTGGTGCTCGGCAGCTTCCCGATCCTGTTCGGGCTCTCCTTCGCGCACGGCCTGATGGCCACGCTGCTCGGGCTGCTCCTCGGTGCCGTCGTCCTCGCCCCGATGGCCCTGTTCGGCCCGCGCAACGGCACCAGCAACTCGGTCAGCTCCTCGGCCCACCTCGGCGTCCACGGCCGGATCGTCGGCTCGTTCCTCTCCTTGCTCACCGCGCTCGCGTTCTTCTCGATCTCGGTCTGGAGTTCGGGCGACGTGCTCGTCGGCGGCGCCAACCGCGCGGTAGGGCTGCCGGAGAACGACCTGACCCTGGCACTGGCGTACGGCCTGTTCGCCGTGCTCGTCCTGGTCGTGTGCATCTACGGCTTCCGGTTCATGCTGCTGGTCAACAAGATCGCCGTGATCGCTGCGACCCTGCTCTTCCTGCTCGGCATCGTCGCCTTCGCCGGCGACTTCGACCCCGGCTACGCCGGTGCGTTCGGCGCCGGTTCTGAGGCGTTCGGTGAGCCCGGCTTCTGGGCGGCGTTCGTCGGCTCCGCGCTGATCGTGATGTCCAACCCGGTCAGCTTCGGCGCCTTCCTGGGCGACTGGGCGCGCTACATCCCGCGCGAGACCCCGGGACGGTCCTCGATGGCCGCCGCGTTCCTGGCGCAGATCGCCACCCTCGTACCGTTCTGCTTCGGCCTGGTCACCATGACGATCATCGCCACCCGCGAGCCCGAGATCTTCGCCTCTGGTGCGTACGCCTCCGGCCTGCTCGCGATCGCGCCGGGCTGGTACTTCGTCCCGGTCGCCCTGATCGCCCTGATCGGTGGCATGTCGACCGGCACGACCGCGCTCTACGGCACCGGCCTGGACTTCTCCAGCGTCTTCCCGCGTTTCAACCGCGTCCAGTCCACGGTGCTGATCGGCGTCTTCGCGATCGGGGTCATCTTCATCGGCCGCTTCGTCTTCGACGTGGTCTCCAGCATCTCCACCTTCGCCGTCCTCATCGTCAGCTGCACCGTCCCCTGGATGATGGTGATGATGGTCGGCTGGTACGTCCGGCGTGGCTGGTACGACTCCGATGCACTCCAGGTCTTCAACCGCCGCCAGCGCGGTGGCCGCTACTGGTTCGCCCACGGCTGGAACTGGCGCGGCCTGGCCGCCTGGCTGGTCGCGGCCGCCGTCGCGCTCACCTTCGTGAACCTGCCCGGCCAGTTCGTCGGTCCGGCCGCCTCGCTGATCCCCGGCGGGGTCGACATCTCGATCCCGCTCGGGATGGGCCTGGCCGCGCTGCTCTACGTGGGACTGCTCTTCGTCTTCCCCGAGCCGCGTGATGCCTACGGGCCCGAAGGCGCTCGTCTGGTCCCGACCGGACCGGCCGCGAACACCCCGGTCACCTCGGTGGACGGGCCCGCGCCCGCTGCCGTCGTCGGCTGACCCGCCCCCGCTGCACCGCACCACGCAAGGAGAACCACCCATGCCCGTCGGGCCCCTCGACGCTTCCAAGAACCCCCGCTACGCCGGCTTCGCGACGTTCGCGCGGCTGCCCCGCCTAGACGAGGTGGAGCACGCCGACATCGCGGTCGTCGGGGTCCCGTTCGACACCGGCGTCTCCTACCGGCCGGGGGCCCGCTTCGGTCCCTCGCACGTGCGGGAGTCCTCGCGCCTGCTGCGTCCCTACAACCCGGCGCTGGACGTCTCGCCGTTCGCCTCGGCCCAGGTGGTCGACGCGGGGGACATCGCGGCCAACCCGTTCCACATCAATGAGGCGCTCGACACCGTGCAGGCCTCGGCGCTCGAGCTCACCGCGGGCGGGACCCGGCTGGTGACGATCGGTGGCGACCACACGATCGCCCTGCCGCTGCTGCGTGCCGCCGCAGAGCGGCACGGCCCGGTCGCGCTGGTGCACTTCGACGCCCACCTGGACACCTGGGACACCTACTTCGGTGCCGAGTACACCCACGGCACCCCGTTCCGGCGGGCTGTCGAGGAGGGCATCCTCGACACCGAGGCGCTGTGCCACGTCGGCACCCGCGGACCTCTCTACGGCAAGAAGGACCTCGAGGACGACCGTCGCTTCGGCTTCGGGATCGTCACCTCCTCCGACGTCTTCCGCCAGGGCGTCGACGAGGTGGTCGAGAAGATCCGGAAGCGGGTCGGCAACCGTCCCGTCTACGTCTCGGTCGACATCGACGTCCTCGACCCCGCCCACGCCCCCGGCACCGGCACCCCCGAGGCCGGCGGGCTCACCTCGCGTGAGCTGCTGGAGATCCTGCGCGGCTTCGTCGGCCTGAACCTGATCGGGGCGGACGTGGTCGAGGTCGCCCCGGCGTACGACCATGCCGAGCTGACCGGTGTCGCGGCATCGCATGTCGCCTACGACCTGATCTCCCTGCTCGCGATGCGCCACGCGGGTCAGGCATGACCGGCCTCGCGGTCAGCGCGCCCCCGCGGTGTCACGACTGCGGCGACGCGTGGCCAGGTGACTGGTGAGGGCGGTCACGGCGAGGACCCCGGCGATCACCGCGAGGGAGGCCGGCGTGGGGATCTCGGGAACCGCCTCCCACCGCTGGTGCGCCCAGTGCAGCCCGAGCTTGACCCCGATGAACGCGAGGATCACCGCAAGCCCCACGTCCAGGTGCACCAGCCTGTTCAGCGCGCCCTGAAGCACGAAGTAGAGGGCCCGCAGCCCGAGCAGCGCGAACGCGTTGGTGACGAACACCAGGAACGGGTCGCCGGTGATGCCGTACACGGCCGGCACCGAGTCGACGGCGAACACGACATCGGTGGTCAGTACGGCCAGCACCACGAGCGCGAACGGTGTGAGCGCCCGCCGGCCATCCACCCGGCCGAGCATCCGCGGACCCTGATAGTCGGGCGTGACCGGGACGAAGCGGCGGGCCAGCCGCACGCTCCGCAACGTGTCGACGTCGACGGTCCCGCCGCCGGTTCCTTTCGCGACGACCTTCACCGCGGTGGCGATCAGGATCAGACCGAAGACCAGGAACGTCCAGTCGAAGGCCGCGAGCGCGACCGCGCCGATCGCGATGAACACCGCCCGCAGGGCCAGTGCGCCGACGATGCCGTACAACAGGACGCGCTGCTGGAGTTCGAGCGGGACGGCGAACGCCGCCAGCAGCAGCATGAACACGAAGAGGTTGTCGACGCTGAGCGACTTCTCCACCAGGTAGCCGGTGATGTACTCCAACCCGCGCGTGGAGCCGTAGCGCCACCAGACGAAGAGACCGAACGCCAGTGGCAGCGCTATGTAGAAGACCGACCAGCGCAGCGCCTCGCGCATCGACACCTCGTGCGGGCGTCGAGTGATCACGAAGTCGAGTGCCAGCAGGACCAGGAGGGCACCGACCGTGACCAGCCACAGGGTAGGCGTCGCGAGCGAGTCGATCGCCCCGGTGCTCACCTAGCGTCCTGATGCCGCCCGGAATCGCTGTGGCCCGGCTTGTGCGGGAGTGCCGGATGGTGGTGATGCTGGTAGGTCCGGGCGATGTCGTACACCACGAACGCGACCAGTGCGCCACCCCAGATCGCGAGGCCGACCCAGGCGAAGACCTCGCCCAGCGTGATGGCCTGCGCCTCGGCCGATGCCAGCAGCGACGGCTGCTCCGGCCTGGTCGGTTCGGTGCCGTTCGCGTCGGCCTCGGGCGGCGGCTGAGACTGCCACACACCGAGCACCGAATGGTCCCACAGGGTCATAGACATCGCTGAACCTCCATCGAATAGTCCGACGAAGGTCTTCCTCAGCTGGCGCTCCACGGGCCGGGCGGGAAGCCGGGATGACGACACGTGGCTACGGAGGTACTCCCCTTCAAGAAAGATGATAACCCAGGTTGTCCGCGTATCTCCTCGCCTTCTGGGTACCGACCAGTTACAGCGAGGAGGAGGAACACATGTTCAAGAAACCAGCATTGCTGGCCGCCTTCGGTATCGGCTACGTCCTCGGCGCTCGCGCTGGACGAGAGCGGTACGACGCGATGGTGGCCAAGGCACAGGAACTGTGGCACGACCCG
Organism: Nocardioides sp. NPDC059952; assembly: GCF_042730435.1. Taxonomy (NCBI): domain Bacteria; kingdom Bacillati; phylum Actinomycetota; class Actinomycetes; order Propionibacteriales; family Nocardioidaceae; genus Nocardioides; species Nocardioides sp. NPDC059952. The sequence continues at coordinate 57,224 of NZ_JBHWLY010000028.1, forward strand.
CGTGTCCAGGAGAAGGCGCACCGCGCCCGGACCGTGGCCGGGGAGACGGCCGACGCGGCCCGCCACGCCGTCCAGGACAAGATGCCTGGCGACTCCACGCCGTCTTCGGCATCTGCCCCGACCTCCCAGACGACGCCGAGCGCACCGCGTCCTCACGACACCATGGACCCGGTGGCCGACGTGCCGCGGGGGTGGGAGTCGTGACGGTTCATCACCAGACCGATGCATCGATGGGCGAGCTGGTCTCGCGACTCTCCACGGAGATGTCCGGCCTCATGCGCGGCGAGCTCGAGCTCGCCCGACTCGAGCTGACCGAGAAGGCCAAGCACACCGGCAAGGGGGCCGGGGCGTTCGGCGCGGCCGGCCTGGTGGCCCTGTACGGCCTCGGGGTCCTGATCGCCGCGGCGATTCTCGCCCTGGCGCTGGTCATGGATGCCTGGCTGGCCGCGGTGCTGGTCGGAGCCGTGCTCCTGGTCATCGCCGGCGGCATCGCCCTGTTCGGGAAGAAGCAGGTCTCCGAGGGAACCCCGATGAAGCCCGAACGTGCCACCGAGAACCTCAGGCGGGACGTGGAGACCGTCAAGCACCGCCACGCCGAGGACCACACCCCGAGGAGTACGCCATGACGCAGCACCCTGTGCCCCGGCCCGCCGGGGGTGGCGAGGACAGCATCGCCGCAGTCGAGGCCGAGCTGGACAGCACCCGACACGAGATGGCCGACACCCTCGACGAGCTCGCCGCGCGGCTGGATGTGAAGACGCGCGGGAAGGAGAAGGTCCACGAGGTGAAGCAGCGCACCCAGGTGGCTGCCAGGTCTCGAGACGTACAGATCCGGGGCGGGATCGTCGCCGCGCTCGTGATCGCCATGATCGTGATGCTGGCCAGGAGGAAGCGCCGGATCAGCGCCGAATAGGCCGAGTCAGTCGGTCGAGAAAGGCGACGAGCAGCGCTTCGCGCATCGCAGCGGAGGCCAGGTCGAGCATCGCGTTGACCTCGGCCATCCGCTGCGGGAGCGCCAGCTCGTCCTGCTCGCCGTTGGCGCCGATGAGCCCGGCGGCGAGCAGCAGGCCGTCGAAGTCCTCCTCTGACAAGGAGGTCGGGTCGAGCCCGCCGATGAACGTGGCGACGGCGGGGTCGACGGTGACCGGGCCGGTCGCCGCTGCGGCCGCGACCGCCTCGGCGAGGGCGGCGAGAAGCTCTGGTACGTGGGGGAGCGTCGCCGCGCTCACCGACAGATGGATCGTGGCGGGGGAGCCGGCGAAGGACATCTGGGGCTGGACGTACCAGCCACGCGCCGCCATCTCGTCGCAGACCGTGAACGGGTCGCAGGTCTCGTCGGTGGTGAGCGCGATCAGCGTGGAGTCGGGAGTGCTCACCACGGCGAGCTCGGCGATCTCACCGACGCCGGCGCGGATGCGGTCGACCGCCTCGAAGACGTCGCGGGCGAGCCGCTCGTAGCCGGTGTCTCCCAGCGTGCGCATCACGGCCCAGGCGCCGGCCAGCGGCCCACCCGACTTCGTCGACTGCATCGTGGAGTTGAGCATGGTGTAGCCGGGCCATGCGGCCGAGGCGAAGAACTGAGGCCGCCTCAGGTCCGGGGTGCGGTGCAGCAGCACCGAGGTGCCCTTGGGGGCGTAGGCGTACTTGTGCAGGTCGACGGAGATCGAGGTGACGCCGTCGACCGCGAACGTCCATGCCGGTACGTCCCGCCCCAGCCGCGTCGCGTAGGGCAGCACCCAGCCACCGATGCACGCGTCGACGTGGCAGCGGATCCCGCGCTCGGCCGCGGCGGTCGCGATCGCGGTGACCGGGTCGACGACCCCGTGCGCATAGGACGGCGCCGAGGCGACCACCAGCACCGTGCGCTCGTCCATCGCCGCGGCCATCGCGGCCGGATCGGCCCGATGATCCGGCCCCACCGGCACCAGCACCGGCTCGACCCCGAAGTAGTGCGCGGCCTTGTGGAACGCGGCGTGTGCCGTCGTGGGGAGCACCATCCGGGGCTGCTCGATCCCGGGATGGGCGTCGCGCGCGGTCTGCACCGCCAGCAGCACCGACTCGGTGCCACCGGACGTGACCGTCCCGACCACCGTCTCCGGCGCGTCCAGCAGGTCGGCCGCCATCCCGACCACCTCGTTCTCCATCCGGAGCAGGCTCGGGAACGCGGTCGGGTCCAGGCCGTTCGAACCGGCGTAGGCGGCGACCGCCTCGCGGCCGATCCGGTCGATGTCGGGCAGGCCCGAGTCGTAGACGTAGGCGAGGGTGCGGCCGCCGTGCACCGGCAGGTCGGCGGACTGCAGCTCGCGGAGCTGGGTCAGGGCGTCGGTCATACGGTCACGGTCCCATCTACGTCGTCGGCGGTGAGCGAGTAGCCCCGCAGCCACAGCAGGCTGAGCAGAGCCAGGCAGGCCGGCAGCACCGAGAAACCGAGCGTGATCGCGGTCAGCGCCGAGTCCGGCTGGGCGACCTCGGTGCCGGTCGAGGACCGGTAGCCACCGAGCGCCAGCACCGCTGCGTAGACGCCTGGTCCGAGCGCCAGCCCGAGGGTCTCCCCGGCGGTCCAGACGCCGGTGTAGACCCCGATCCGGCTCGACCCGCTGCGCCGGGCGTCGACGGCGGCCGCGTCGGGAAGCATCGCCATCGGGAAGACCTGGCACCCGGCGTACCCGACCCCGACCAGCACCACCGCGGCGTAGACCAGCGCCACCGGTGCGGTCTGGGCGGTGGCGGCGAGGAGCGCGCCGACGGCGAGGACGACCGAGGCGGCGACGTACCCATTCTTCTTGCCGATCCTGGCGCCGAGCGCGGCCCACGCGGGGGTGAGCAGCAGCGCGGGGCCGACGAAGCAGACGAACAGGATCGTCGCCGCGCCGTCGCGGCCGATCACGTTGCCGGCGAGGTAGTCGACACCGGCCAGCATCGCCCCGAAGGCGACCGCCTGGATCACGAACGTGATCAGCAGCCGGCGGAAGTCGGGTGCCGCGGCCACGATCCGGAGCTGGTCGCGCAGGGTTCCGGCCCCGGGCTGGACGGTGTGGACCGGCGCCCGGCGGGTCCCGACGTACGCACTGAGCACCCCGATCAGGATGAGCACCGCCATCACCACGCCCATCACCCGGTAGCCGTCGCGGCCACCGACCGCGTCGCGGATCATCGGCGCGGTCGCACCGGCGAGCAGGATGGTGAGTGCCAGGATCGCGACCCGCCAGGTCATCAGCCGGGTGCGTTCGTCGTAGGACTCGGTCAGCTCGGCGGGCATGGCGACGTAGGGCACCTGGAAGAAGGCGTACGCCGTCGCGCAGCCCAGGAACACGACCAGCACCCAGGCCGCCTCGAGCCCGGTCGCCATCGACGGCGCCGCGAACAGCAGCGCGAACGTCACCGCCAGCGCGATCCCGGCCCGGCGCAGCCACGGCCGCCGCGGCCCCCGCGGGTCCACCGTCCGGTCGCTGATCCGGCCCGCGATCGGGTTCAGCACGACATCCCACGCCTTGGGGGCGAACACGATGAACCCCGCCGCCAGCGCGGCGATCCCGAGGCTGTCGGTCAGGTAGGGGAGCAGCATCAGCCCCGGGATCGTGCCGAACGTGCCGGTCGCCACGGAGCCGGAGCCGTAGCCGAGGCGTACGCCGAGCGGGAGGGTCGGGCTGGCTCGCATGCCCGACATAGTGCCGTGGGTGAGCCCTCGGCGCCCGGGAACGCCGAAAATCGGGCGGTCAGGCCAGCTGGCTGCCGATCGCTCGCAGCGCTTCGTCCCGGGCGTCCAGGACGTGGGAGTGGGCGATGGCCGCGGCTCGCTCGCTGTCGCCGTCGCGGACCGCCTCGAAGATCGCCCGGTGGTCGGCGAGGGCCTGGTCTCGTCGTTCCTGGGTGTGGTTGGTGAAGAGGCGGTAGCGCGCCATCTGGTTGGCCACTTGGTCGTGGAGGCGGAGCGCCCAGGCGTTGTCGGCGATGGCGCCGACCTTGGCGTGTAGCGCCTTGCCGAGGTTCATCGCATCATCGGCGAAGCTCACCAGCGCGGCGTTGCGCGCCACGATGCCTTCGAGCTCGGTGATGTCGCTCGGCGTCGCCTTGGTGCATGCCGCGGACGCCATCATCGACTCGAGTGCGGCCCGCACTTCGTAGAGCTCGGCGATGTCGCGTGCGTCGAGCTTGGGGACGAAGACGCCGCCGGTGGCGTGCTGGTCGAGGAGGTTCTCCGCGATCAGGCGCCGCAGCGCCTCACGCAGGGGAGTCCGTGAGATGTCGAGCTCGGTCGCGAGCTGAGGCTCGTAGAGCCGCGTCCCGGGCTCGAGCTCGAGCTCGAGGATGCGTCGTTTGAGCTCTTCGTAGGCGTATTGCCCGCCAGATGGGCGAGCCATGGATTTCTCTGTCATGGCGATTCGGGGTCGAGGCTACCCGACCGGCTGCCCGCGACGGGTCCGGAACCGGTGGCTTCGCCTTGGCAAGCGGGTCTGCGTGCATGTATACATGTACACAGACCTAGCCTCGTTCATCCCAAGGAACCCGCATGATCGCTCTCGTCGTCTCCGTCCAGGTCAAGCCCGGATCCCGGCCGGACTTCCTCGCCGCCATCGAGGCCAACGCCCACGCGTCCTTCAACGACGAGGCCGGCTGCCTCTACTTCGACGTCGTCTGCGACCGAGCCGACGACCACCACTTCTTCTTCTACGAGCTGTACGCCGACGCGGCAGCCGTCGAGGCGCACCGGGCGGCGCCTCACTTCAAGGTCTGGCGGGCAGCCGCCGAGGCCTACCTCGTCCCCGGTTCGCAAGTGAACTGCCTCGCCGACCAGCTCATCCACCACGCCTGATCCGCCCCGAAGGAATCACCATGCGCAAGCAACCCGAAGCCCCGAACATGATCATCCGTCCGAACGAGGTCGAGCCGTTCGACCGGGGCGGCGGCGTCGCCACGATCCCGTACGTCGGGAAGTGGAACAGCGACCGGAACCTCGTCACGACGGGCCAGACCGTCTTCCAGGTCGGCCGCGGCCTGCCCCTGCACAGCCACAACGTCGAGGAGTCGGTGCTGATCCTCGAGGGCCAGGCGACGGCACAGATCGGTGACGACACCTTCGACATGGAGGTCGGAGATGCTTCCTGGGTGCCGGCCGGGGTGCCGCACCGCTTCTTCAACCGTGGCGAGGGAGTGATGCGCATCTACTGGGTCTACGGCGGACGGTACGTCACCCGCACCATGACCGAGACCGGTGAGACCTTCGAGCACCTCTCGGAGAACGACAAGGGAGCACGCGACCAGTGAACGCCGACCAGCACACCATCGAGGTCCGCAACCCCGCGACCGACGAGATCCTCGCGACCTACCAGCCGCACACCCCCGAGCAGATCGACGCCCTGGTGGCGAAGGGCGCGAGGGTCGCGGTGCGCTGGGGAGAGGTGCCGCTAGCAGACCGGATCCAGGTGGTCGAGCGGCTCGTGGAGCAGCTCCGCACCGATCGCGCCGACCTCGCCGAGCAGATCGTCCGGGAGATGGGCAAGCCGCTCGCAGAGGCGGCCGGTGAGGTCGACAAGTCCGCCCTGACCGCCGAGTACTACGCCGCGAACGCCCCGGCGATCCTCGGCCGCGAGCAGGTCGACGTCGGTGAGGCTCAGGCATGGGTCTCCTACGAGCCGCTCGGACTGCTCCTCGCGGTGATGCCGTGGAACTTCCCGCTGTGGCAGGTCATGCGCTTCGCCATCCCCGCGGTCACCGCCGGCAACGGGGTGCTGCTCAAGCACTCGCCGAACGTGACCGGGTGCGCGCTGGCGATCCAGGACCTCTTCGTGCGTGCGGGCTTCCCCGAGGGCCTCGTGACCACGCTCGTGATCGCCGAGCCGGACGTCCCGGCGACGACCGAGGCGTTGATCGCGGACGACCGCATCGCTGCGGTGACGCTCACCGGCAGCAACCGCGCCGGTGCCGCTGTCGGCGCGGCAGCCGGCCGGGCCGCCAAGAAGTCGGTCCTCGAGCTCGGCGGCTCGGACGCATTCGTGGTTCTCGATGACGCCGACGTGCCGTCCGCGGCTGCCGCCGCGGTGCGGGCCCGTTTCCACAACGCCGGACAGAGCTGTGTGTGCGCCAAGCGGTTCATCGTCAGTAGGGGTGTCGCCGAGGAGTTCACCGACGCCTTTGTCGCCGGTGTGGAGGCGCTCCGGATGGGAGATCCCGCCTCGGAGGGCGTCGACGTCGGGCCGATGGCGCGAGACGACCTGCGTGCGGGCCTGGCCCGCCAGGTGGAGGAGTCGATAGCCGGTGGAGCCAAGCTTCTCGCCGGTGGAGGTGCCGCCGAGCGGCCCGGCTACTTCTTCGAGCCCACCGTGCTGACCGACGTACGTCCTGGCATGCCGGTCTTCGACGAGGAGACCTTTGGACCGGTGGCTGCGATCAGCGTGGCTGCCGACGATGAGGAGGCGATCGCGCTCGCCAACCAGACCGAGTTCGGGTTGGGGCTGAGCGTGTGGACCTCCGATGTGGAGCGCGGCGTGCGCGTGGCCGGGCGGATCACCTCGGGTGCCGCGTTCGTCAACGCGATCGTCGCCTCCGACCCGCGGGTGCCCTTCGGTGGCACCAAGAAGAGCGGCTACGGCCGCGAGCTGGCCGGCGTCGGTATGCGCGAGTTCACCAACATGCGTACGTTCTGGGTCGGCGCGTGAGCGCGGCCACGGGCGCAGCGGGGCGCGCGCTTCTTCTGGAGAACATCCATCCCAGCGCCGTCGAGGTGCTCGAGAGGGTCGGCTACGAGGTCCACCAGCACCCGGCGTCGATGTCCGAGGCCGAGCTCATCACCGCCCTTCCCGGGGTGACTCTGCTGGGCATCCGGTCCAACACCAGCGTGACCTCCGCGGTGATCGAGGCTGCGCCGGACCTGCAGGCGTTGGGCTGCTTCTGCATCGGCACCAACCAGGTCGACCTGGCGGCCGCCGCCGCTGCGGGCATACCCGTGTTCAACGCGCCCTACTCCAACTCCCGCAGCGTCGTCGAGCTCGTCATCGGCGAGATCATCGCGCTGGCCCGCCGTCTGACCGAGAAGACGCAGCGGATGCACGAGGGCATCTGGGACAAGTCGGCCAAGGGCAGTCACGAGGTCCGCGGACGCACCCTGGGCATCGTCGGCTACGGCAACATCGGTACGCAGCTGGGCACCGTTGCCGAGAGCCTGGGCATGCGGGTGGTCTTCTTCGACGTGGCCGATCGCCCGGCCCACGGGACCGTACGCCGTCTCGCGACCCTGGAGGAGCTGCTGAACCTCTCCGACGTCGTCAGCATCCATGTCGACGGGCGCCCCGGCAACGCCGGGATGTTCGGTGATGCGGAGTTTCGGCAGATGCGCGACGGCGCGGTCTTCATCAATGCCTCGCGCGGGATGGTCGTCGACGACGTCGCCCTGCGCGAGCACCTGCTCTCGGGTCACCTCGCCGGTGCTGCGCTCGACGTCTTCCCGGTCGAGCCCAAGGCGCAGGGCGACGAGTTCGTCTCCGCGCTGCGCGGTCTCGACAACGTCATCCTGACCCCGCACGTCGGTGCCTCCACCCAGGAGGCGCAGGAGGAGATCGGGGAGTTCGTGGCCGGCAAGCTCGCCGGGTTCGTCGCCGACGGCAACACCGGGCTGTGCGTCAACCTTCCCAACGCCCAGGCGCCGCGTGGCGACGGTTGCCGTCTGGCAGTGCTGCACGACAACATCCCTGGTGTGCTCGCCGGCATGACCCAGCTGTTGCTGGGTGCCGGGCTGAACGTCAGCGGTCAGGTGGTGGCCACGCGCGACCATCTGGGCTATGGGCTCACCGACCTCGGGGAGCGCCCTGCCGGCGAGGTCATCGAGAAGATCGCCGCTCTGGACGGGGCACGGGTCGTCCGCCTCGTCGGCTGAGCGACGGCTACGGGTTGGGGTCGGATCTTGGGATCGACCTGGAGGCCGCGGCGACGACACCGAGTGCCGCGGCCGTCACCCAGAGCACACCGGAAGCGCCGGCCCCGACCGCGACGAGGCCGGCGAGCGACGGGACGACGACCTGGCCCAGGCGGTTGCCGGTGAGGCGCAGCGACATGGCCCGGCCACGCAGGCCTGGGGGAGTGGCCTCGGCAAGCCACGACATCGTCAGCGGCTGGCCGGCCCCCAGGGACAGACCCATCACGACGACGACGAAGCCGAGCAGGACCACCGGCATCGGGATCGGCGCCAGTGCCATCGCCAGCGCCGCGAGAGTGACGCTCCCGGTGAGGACCAGGGGGCGGCCGAGCCGTTCGGTCAGTCTGCCCAGCATGAGACGCGAGATCATCGAGGAGCCGGCGCGGAGCGCGAGCAGCAGGCCGATCGTGCCCGAGGCGATGTCGCGCTCGGTCCCGAGCAGCGGCAGATAGACCAGGCTGATGTCGACCGCGGCGAGCACGACGCAGCTCACCGTCAGGGCGCGGAGCAGCCCCTTGCGGCGTACCAGGTCGCGGATCGAACCCTCGACCGGGCCGCGATCTCCGCGTCGGTCGTGCGTGGACGGCGTCGCGATCGCGGCCAGCAGGAGCGCCACGCTCAGCGCGAGCGAGGCGGTGAAGATGGCCCCGGTGTGGGGGATTGCCTGGGAGCCCCCGAAGAGGATGATGAGTCCGGGCCCGATCGCCTGCCCGGCGGACGCGGCGAAGGTGTAATGGCCGAAGGCGGAGTCGTAGCGGGCGCGTGGGGTCCGGTTGGCCACCATGGCCTGCTGGGCGACGACCGAGAGCAGGTGGCCGATGCCCAGGAGCACGGTAGCCGCGATCACGCCGGCGACGCTGTGCCCCAGGTACAGGAAGGCTGTCGCCGAACCGATGGTGATCAGGCCTCCGGTCACCATCACCGGCCGCTCGCCGTACCTGTCCGACAGCAGGCCGGCCGGGACCGCGAGGACCAGGGGGACGATCGCGAACGTGGCTCCGAGGGCGCCCATCCAATAGGACGGGACGTCGAGCTCGAGGGCTCGGTAGACGGCCGTGGGTCGCAGGACGAAGGTGACCGCCTGGATCAGGACCGTGTGGGCGAAGAACGGGACGGCCCAGCGCCGGACCGAGGCGGTCGGTTCAGTCACGGGCACTGATCGCGCGGATGGCTTCGTCGCGGGCGTGGGTGACATGGACGAACGCGAGGTGGCTGGCGCGGTCCGCGTCGCCTCCGGTGACCGCGTCCACGAGTTCCTCGTGCTCGGCGAGAGCCTCGTCGCGACGCCGTTGGGTGTGGTTGGTGTACATCCGGTAGCGCTGGAGCTGGTTGGAGATCTGCTCGTGTAGCCGAAGCGCCCAGCCGTTGTCGGCGATCCGCGCGATCTCGGTATGGATCGCCTTGCCGGTCGACATCGCGTCGTCGGCGAAGCCGACCAGGGCTGCGTTGCGCTCGACCAGGCTCCGGAGTTGGGCGTGGTCGGTCTCGGTGGCACGACGTGCGGCTGTGGCCGCCATCAGCGCCTCGAGGCTCGCACGCACGTCGTAGAGCTCGGCGACCTCGTGCTCACCACGGTCGGGGACGACGACGCCACCGGTGGGCTGTTGCTCGAGGAGGTTCTCGGCGATCAGGCGTCGCACCGCCTCGCGGACCGGCGTACGGCTGACCTTCAGCTCCGCCGACAGTGCCGGTTCGAAGAGGCGTTCGCCGGGCGCGAGCTCCAGGTCGAGGATCCGACGTTTCAGCTCGAGGTAGACGAGGTGGGCTCCGGACATCCGGGTCTGAGTCTTCGGGGCCATGGCGAAACTTTAACAGAGATTCGTCTTCTTTCATACTTGTATACATGTGCGCAGCGGAGTAGTGTCCGTCGTCACATCACCACAAGTGGCCCAACGAAGGGCAGGGAGAACAGACATGAGGAAACTGGCCAAGACCAAGTCCGTGGCATTGCTCACGGCTACGTTGATCGGCGCATTGGCGCTGACGTCGTGTGGCGCCGACGGGAGCACGGCTACGCCGGCCGATAGCCCTCTCGCCAAGGGAGCCAGCATCGTCGTCCCCTCCGACCCCGGCGGCGGCTACGACCAGACCGCCAGGGCCATGGAGAAGGTGCTGACCGACGAGGGCATCGCCAAGCGAGTCCAGGTGACCAACACCCCGGGAGCCGGCGGCACCGTCGCCCTCTCGCAGTACGTCCAGGGCAACGACCCCAGCGACCTGATGGTCGCCGGTAAGGCCCTGGTCGGCGCGGTCCTCACCAACAAGGCCGACAACAAGCTCAGCGAAGCGACCCCCATCGCCCGGCTGATCGGCGAGTACGAGGTCGTCGTCGTCCCCGCGGACTCGAAGTTCGAGACGCTGGAGGACTTCCTGGCCGCGCTCAAGGCCGATCCCGGTGAGAACCCCATCGCCATCGGCAACCAGGGCGGCGTCGACCACCAGTGGGGCGGAATCCTCGCGCAGGAGGTCGGTGTGAACCCCACCGACGTCAACTTCGTGACCTACGACGGGGGAGCCGAGGTCACTACGGCGATGCTGGGTGGACGTGTGGCCGCCGGCATCTCGGGCTACGCCGAGTTCGCCGAGCAGGTCGAGGCCGGCAAGCTCAAGGTGCTCGCCTCCTCCTCCGACACCCCGCTCGAGGTGAACCCGGACATCCCGACGATCACCGACGCGGGCTACCCGGACGCGGTCTTCGTCAACTGGCGCGGCATCTTCGCTCCTCCCGGCATCAGCGAGAGCGACCGCAAGGACCTCGACGAGGCGTTCAAGACCATGAACGACAGCGAAGCCTGGGCGAAGGTGCGCGAAACCAACGGCTGGACCGACGAGTACCTCGGCACCGACGAGTTCGAGGCGCAGCTCGAGAAGGACGAGGCCGAGGCAGAAACCCAGCTGAAGGAGCTGGGTCTGGCATGACCGCCCCTGTCATGAAGGGCGTCAAGAGCAAGGGGGAGCTCGCGTTCGCCGGGCTCCTCCTCGCTCTCGGGGTCTTCATCCTCGCCTACACCGCGACGATCGACGTCCCGGAGGCGGCCAGCAACGTCGGCCCCCGCCCCGTGCCCTTCCTCGTCGGAGGACTGCTCACCGTCGCCGCCGTGGCTGTCGTGATCAACCTCCTGCGTGGCGGCCACGCCCAGCCCGACGAGGCCGAGCTCGTCGACCCATCTCTGCCGGTCAACGTACGCCGAGTCGGCTCGTTCGTCGCGACCATCGTCGGCTACGCGCTGCTCCTGGAACCGCTCGGATATCTGCTGACGACCGCCTTGGCCTTCTTCGCCGTCTCGGTGACCCTCGGGTCACGGCACTTCGTACGCCTCGCCGTCGGCTCCCTGGTGCTCGCGGCCGTCATCTACCTGGCATTCACCCGGCTGCTCGGCATCTACCTGCCGCCGGGCATCTTCGAAGGGATCCTGTGAGCTCCCATGGACGGACTCAACGCACTCGCTCAGGGCTTCGCGACCGCCGCGACTCCCGAGAACCTGCTCTTCGCCCTGGTCGGCGTCCTTGCCGGGACGCTCGTGGGCGTTCTGCCCGGCATCGGCCCGGCCCTGACCATCGCCCTCCTGCTCCCGATCACCTACACGGTCGAGCCCCAGGGAGCGTTCATCATGTTCGCCGGCATCTACTACGGCGCGATGTACGGCGGCTCCACCACCTCGATCCTGCTCAACACGCCCGGTGAGTCCGGCGCGATGATGACAGCGATCGAGGGCAACAAGATGGCCCATGCCGGCAGGGCGGCATCCGCCCTCGCCACCGCGGCCATCGGCTCCTTCGTCGCCGGCACGATCGCGACGCTCGCGCTCGCGTTCCTGGCCCCGTACGTCGTCGACATCGCCATCGGCCTGGGCGAGGCCGACTACCTGGCCCTGATCGTGGTGGCCTTCATGACCGTCGGCGCCATGATCGGCAGCTCCGTGGCCCGGGGGATGGTGAGCGTCGCGCTCGGCATGGCGATCGGCCTGATCGGGATCGACGGGCAGAGCGGCGCCCAGCGCTTCGTCTTCGGCGTCCCGCGCCTGCTGGACGGCATCGACACCGTCCTGATCATCGTCGCCCTGTTCGCCATGAGTGAAGCCGTCTACCTCGCCGCCAAGATGAGCCCCCACAAGCCCAAGCCGCTGGCACTGCGTGGCCGGGTGTGGATGACGCGCGAGGACTGGCGCCGCTCGTGGCCGGCCTGGTTGCGCGGCACCCTCATCGGCTGGCCGCTGGGTGCAGTGCCGGTGGGTGGGTCCGAGGTGCCGACCTTCCTCTCGTACGCCGCGGAGCGGAAGCTCACCAAGCACCCCGAGCAGTTCGGCCACGGCGCCATCGAGGGCGTGGCCGGGCCAGAGTCCGCCAACAACGCGAACGCGGCCGGCTCCTTGATGCCGCTGCTGACGCTAGGACTGCCCACCTCCGCCACCGCGGCTGTCATGCTCGTCGCCTTTCAGCAGTACGGCATCCAGCCCGGGCCGCTGCTGCTCGAGAAGGAGCCCGACCTGGTCTGGGGTTTGGTGGCTGCCCTCCTCATCGGTAACGCCATGCTGCTGCTCCTCAACCTGCCGTTGGTGGGGATGTGGGCGAAGGTGCTCAAGATCCCGACCCCCTACCTCTACGCCGGCATCACGGTCTTCTCGCTGCTCGGCGCCTACAGCCTGAACGCCTCGACCTTCGACATCTTCCTGCTCCTGGGCATCGGCATCCTGGGCTACTTCCTGCGCCAGTACGGGTACCCGGTCGCGCCGCTGATCATCGGCGCGATCCTCGGCCCGATCGCCGAGACCCAGCTGCGCCGGGCCATGGCCATCTCCGACGGAGACCCGACCGCGTTGATCTCCACCCCGTTCTCGATCTGCGCCTATGTGTTGCTCGCACTCGTACTGATCGTTCCTCGCCTGCTCCGGCGGTGGGAGCGCCGTACGGCCGAAGAGGTCGGTGTGCTCGAGGAGTTCGAACGACAGGAGAACCACCAGTGAATGCCGCCTACGCGACCATCGTTCTCGGCTACACACCGGCGCCGCATTCTCGTGCTGCACTGGTCAGGGCGATCGAGATCGCGCACAACCGATCGGCCCGCCTCGTCGTGGTGAACGCCACGCCGGGCGACCGCTACTCAGACCCGTCCTTCGCCACCAGCGACGAGATCGGCGATCTCGAGCGCCAGTTGAGGGACGAGGGGGTGTCGTTCGAGGTCCGTCAACCGATGCGTGGCCGTGACGGCGGTGAGGAGGTCGTCGCAACGGCCGACGAGGTCGGCGCCGAGCTGATCATCATCGGGTTGCGTCGCCGCTCGGCCGTCGGGAAGTTCCTCCTGGGCAGTATCGCCCAGCGGATCCTCCTGGATGCGCACTGTGACGTCCTGGCGGTGAAGCCATGAGTACGACCGATGCGCCCACTCACACCGTCCGAGCCGTCGACCTCGTCGCCTTCGGGCAGCAGGTCCTCGAGGCACATGGAGTGCCGGTCGCCGACGCACACCTGGTCTCCGACAGCCTGGTACAGGCCGAGCTCTGGGGCCACTCGTCCCACGGAATGCTCCGCCTTCCGTGGTACGTCGAGCGGTTGCGGGGCGGGGCCATGAGCGCGGTCACCGATCCGACGGTCCTCAACGACACCGGAAGCCTGCTCCTGCTGGACGGCCGCGACGGGATCGGCCAGGTGCTGACAGACCGCGCCGTGACCGAGAGCGTGCGCCGGGCTCGCTCCCACGGCATCAGCGGCGTGGCCGTACGCAACAGCAACCACTTCGGGATGGCGGCCTACTACACGCGCAAGGCCGCCACCGAAGGGTGCGTCTCGCTGCTGTTCACCAACGCCAGTCCGGCGATGGCCCCCTGGGGCGGCCGTGAGAAGACGGTCGGTACGAACCCGTGGTCGATCGCGGTGCCCGCGGGCAGCTACGGCGTCGCCGTGATCGACCTGGCCAACACCGCAGTCGCCCGCGGCAAGCTCTACCTCGCGGCCGAGCGGGGAGAGCAGATCCCGAACGGCTGGGCCGCCGATGCGAACGGCGTGCCGACGACAGATCCGGCAGTCGGGATCGAAGGACTGATCCTCCCCATGGCCGGCCCCAAGGGATACGTCATCGCCTTCATGATGGACGCCCTCGCCGGCGTCCTGACCGGAAGCGCCTTCGGCACCGATGTCGTCGGCCCGTACGAGCCTGAGGGCCGCAGTGGCTGCGGCCACCTGGTGCTGACGCTGGACGTCGCCTCGCTGACGGACCTCGAGGAGTTCACCGGCCGCATGGAGACGCTGATCGAGCAGACGAAGGCCGCGGAGAAGGCCGACGGAAGCGCCGAGATCTTCTTCCCGGGCGAACTCGAGGACCGTGCCGCCGAGAGCCGCGCGACGAGTGGCATCCCGCTGCCGCCGAACACCTGGACGAGCCTCACCGAGCTTGCGTCCCAGACGGGCACGTCCGTGCCCGTACACACGTCCAACTAGTTTGAAGAGGTCACCCCTGATGAGCACCAACATCCTCGTCCTGCCCGGAGACGGCATCGGACCCGAGATCACCGCAGCCACGCTGGAGGTCCTCGCCACAGCCGATCGGGCGTTCTCCCTCGGGCTCGAGATCGAGCAGCAGGACATCGGCCTTGCCTCGCTGGCCGAGCACGGGACCACGCTGCGTCCCGACATCCTTACGCGTATCCCCGAGGTCGACGGCGTCCTGCTGGGGCCGGTGTCGCACTACGACTACCCGCCGCGGGCAGAGGGCGGCATCAACCCCTCTGCCGAGCTGAGGACGAAGTTCAAGCTGTACTCCAACATCCGCCCCAGCCGCTCGGTCGCCGACCTGACGGTGCTGCGACACCCGATGGACATCGTGATCATCCGCGAGAACACCGAAGGCTTCTATGCCGACCGGAACATGCACTTCGGCGTACCCGAGTTCATGCCCGACGAGGACACCGCGCTCTCCGTACGCAAGATCACCTCGCGCGCCTGCCAGGCCATCGCACGCACCGCCTTCGACATCGCCAGCACCCGCCGTAAGAAGGTCACCGCGGTGCACAAGGCGAACGTCTTGAAGACCACCGACGGTCTCTTCCTCCGCGAGGTGCGCAAGGTCGCCGCCGAGTACCCCGACGTCGAGCTCGAAGAGCTGATCGTCGACGCCACGGCCGCGCTGCTCGTGCGGCGTCCGCACACGTTCGACGTACTCGTGACGACGAACATGTTCGGCGACATCATCTCCGACGAGGCATCCGAGCTCTGCGGAAGCCTCGGCCTCGGCGGAGCCATCAACGCCGGCGAAGAAGTCTGCGTGGCGCAGGCTCAACATGGTTCCGCCCCGGACATCGCCGGCCAGGGCGTCGCGAACCCCACCTCCTTGATCCTGTCCGCAGCCATGCTCCTCGACTGGCTCGGCCGACGTGACGAGGCCGCGTCGTTCCGCGAGGCCAGCACCGCCATCGAGGCAGCCGTCAACGACGTACTCGCCAAGCCGGAGCTGCGCACGCGCGACCTCGGTGGCACCGCCACGACGGCCGAGTTCGCGCGCTCCGTGGTCGAGGCCCTCACCACTACGAACTGAGACGAGGTGCCGATGGCAGATTCTCGTGGACCACCCGGAGACGTTGTACGACGTCGAACCGCTGACCGCTATCCCTTCAACCTCACATCGATCTAAGGAGTCCCTTCGTGGACGTCTCCCCGCTCATCTGGTGGTTGACCATCGGCATCGCCAGTGCCGTGCTGCTCTTCGACGTGCTCGTGATCGGCCGCCGACCGCACGAGCCTTCGCGTCGGGAGCTGATCGTCGCGCTGAGCGTCTACATCGGCTTGGCCATCGCGTTCGGTATCGGGGTCTATGTGTTCGCGGG
>NZ_JBHWLY010000029.1:0-70928 GCF_042730435.1 Nocardioides sp. NPDC059952
AGTGCCCACTCGACCGGCGTACGTGACGCCTCGGCAGGTCTCAGCCGTGGATGTCGCGGCGGCGGAAGCCGACCATCGACGCCAGGATCAGCACGGCGGCGACGGCGCAGAGGCCGAGGGTGTGGCTGAGGGGCTGGGTCTCGAGCATGGTGTTCTCGATCCACCAGAACGGCGACAGGCCGCGGACCCAGTCGGGGAGCTGGAGCGCCTCGGCCAGGATGAGCACCAGGAACATCCAGCCGAAGATCGCCCAGCTCACCGCACCGGCGGCCTGCGGCACCCAGGCGTAGAGGGCCAGTGCGAGCGCGACGATCACCAGGACCGCGGGGACGTAGGCCAGGGCGAGCACGGTGAAGTCACCGAAGCCGACCTCGTCGACGCCGGTGGCAGCAGCACCCAGGCCCATCGCCCAGATCCCGGTGACCAGCACGACCAGTGAACCGAGTCCGGCGACGAGGGCGTTCGAGAGGAGCCAGCGGAGCCTGCCGAGGGGCTTGGCCAGCACCAGGGCCGCCCGGGTGGCGTCCTCCTCCGCCTTGACCCGCAGGGTCATGATGATCGCGTACGCCGCAGCGCCGAAAGCCGAGTAGGCGGCGATGAACGCGGCGAAGGTCTTGATCATGTCCTCCGCGCCGCCCTTGAGGAGATCGGCGTAGATCGGGTTGTCGCCGACGGCCTCCAGCATGTTCGGGACCTCGCTCAGGATCGAGCCGGTCGCGAACCACATCAGTCCGAGCCCGGTGGCGGTCCAGAACAGGCCGGTACGCTGCCGCACCCACGCCAGGGCGATCGGCCCGTCGAGCAGCGGCGAGGCGTCGGCCCGACCGCGGCGTACCTTCACCATCCCGGCGCCGAAGTCACGGTGGGAGCCGAGGAAGGCGGCGACCGCGAGGAGGGCCAGCGCGACGACCGCGGCGATCCCCAGCGGCCAGATCCGGGTGTCGACGAAGACCCTGGTCTGGTGCACCCATGCGATGGGGGAGAGCCAGGACAGCGGGCTGCCCAGGGGCTCCTGGATGTCGCCGACGACACGGGCCACGTAGGTGGCGCCGACGACGGCGAAGGCCATGCCCATCGCGCCGCCGCTGCTCTCGGAGAGCTGGGAGGTGACCAGCGCGACGGCTCCGTAGACCAGCGCCGCCAGGGCGATCCCGAAGGACATCACCGCCGAGTCGACCGGGTCCAGACCCATCGCGATCATGGCCAGCATGCCGGCGGTGGCGACGATCAGGTTGGTCAGCGCGACCTCGACGATGACCGCGAGGGAGGGGGCGTGCCGGCCGAGTACGCCGGCGCGCATCAGCTCCGAGCGGCCCGACTCCTCCTCGGAGCGGGTGTGGCGGACGACCTGCAGGATCGTCATGACGGCCAGCGCGACGACCATCCAGAGGATGAGCTCGTTGGCGACCGCGGCGCCCATCGTGTAGTCGTCGAGACCGTAGCCGGGGCCGCCCATCGCGATCATCGCCGGGCTGCTCAGAGTCACCGCGCGCGCGGCGCGCGCCTCGGGGTCGTCGTTCAGCACCGCGTACTCCCCGCCTGGCGCCAGCGAGACCAGGTAGAGGACCGCGACGATCAGGGTCCACACCACGATCCGCACGCGGTCGCGGCGGAGCATGAAGCCGATCAGGTGTCCGGTGCCGGTGAACGAGTCCAGGAGTCCGCTCTTCGGGGCCGCGACCGCGGTGGCCGCGCTCATTTCGCGACCTCGGACTCGACCTCGGACTCGGTGATCACGTCGCCGTAGTGGCGCATGAACAGCTCCTCCAGCGAGGGAGGCGTGATGGTCAGGCCGTGCACGTCGAGCGCGGTGAGCGTCTTGAGCACCTCGCCGACGGAGGCGTTGTCGACGTCGAAGGCCACCCGGGTCCCAGCGCCGTTGGGGTTGATGACGAGGTCGTTGACCGCCGAGATCGTACGCAGCGTCGACGCGTCCCCGCCGACGGTGGCGACGACCGAGGAGCGGGTCAGGTGGCGCAGCTCCTCGAGCGTGCCGGACTCGACGGCGACCCCCGCGCGGATGATCGTGACGGTGTCGCAGACCTTCTCGACCTCGCTGAGGATGTGGCTGGAGAGCAGCACGGACGAGCCCGCGGCCTTGGCCTCCCGGGCGTACTCGGTGAAGACGGCCTCCATCAATGGGTCGAGGCCGGAGGTCGGCTCGTCGAAGATGTAGAGGTCGGATTGGTCGAGGAACGCCGCGACCAGGGCGACCTTCTGCCGGTTGCCCTTGGAGTAGGTGCGCGCCTTCTTGGTCGGGTCGAGGTCGAACCGCTCCAGCAGCTCGGCCTTCCGCGCCTTGCGCTTGGCCTTGTCGCCGCCCGGCTTGAGCCGGGTGAGGTAGTCGATGCACTCGCCACCCGAGAGGTTCGGCCACAGGTTGACGTCGCCGGGGACGTACGAGATCCGCTTGTGCAGCTCGACCGCGTCACGCCAGACGTCACCGCCGAAGAGGCGGGCGGTGCCGGCGTCGGAGCGCAGCAACCCGAGCAGGATCTTGATGGTGGTGGACTTGCCGGCGCCGTTGGGGCCGAGGAAGCCCGCCACCTGGCCGTGCTGGACGGTCAGGTCGAGGCCGTCGAGGGCCTTGAAGGAACCGAAGGACTTGTGCAGACCCGCGATCTCGACCGCGGGGATGTTGTCGGACATGGAAACTCGCTTCCGCGTTGGGAGGGTAGGAGGACGTACGTCGACGGGCCTGGCGTCATGGGGACGGGCGCTCGGTCGTGGCGTCCTGCGGCGGGTCTGGGACGTAGAGCAGGTATTCGTCGAGCATCCGGCGGGTGGTGAAGACGCCCTGGGTGTAGAGCTCGATCATCGGCAGGTAGCTCGTGGCCAGGAAGCCGCGCACGATGCCGCTGATGTCGCTGGGGTCCTTGGCCGGGTTGAGGGTGAGCTCGAGCATGAGCGAGCCGAGGGCGGAGAGGA
The DNA here is from genome assembly GCF_042730435.1 of Nocardioides sp. NPDC059952. Classification (NCBI taxonomy): domain Bacteria; kingdom Bacillati; phylum Actinomycetota; class Actinomycetes; order Propionibacteriales; family Nocardioidaceae; genus Nocardioides; species Nocardioides sp. NPDC059952. Next base: position 2,929 of record NZ_JBHWLY010000029.1, read on the forward strand.
CCAGGTAGCGGGCCCGGGCCGTCTCGTCACGGCTCGGCTTGATCAGTCCCGCCTCGACGCCGTTCTTCGTGTAGCCGACCGCGTCCTCGATCATCTGCTCGATGAAGGTGCGGCCGACCGGGCCGCCGTCCTGCAGCGAGCGGAGGACGTAGCCGAGCATCGGCGCGTACTCGTCCGCGGCGGCGAAGCGGTGCAGGATGCTCTGCCCCGAGGACAGCTCGTCGATCGTCTCGTTCTTCGCCGAGCGGATCTCGGCGAGGACCTGCTCGTCGCACTCGGCGTGGAGCTCGTCCTTGGAGCCGAAGTGGTGGATCACCAGCGCCGGGCTGACCCCGGCGTCGGTGGCGATCGAACGGACCGAGGCGCTGAATCCGTCACGCGCGAACCGCAGCACGGCGGCGTCGCGGATCCGGTCCCGGGTGGTCGGGTCGGCAGGGGCTGAACGCATGTTTAATGCTAAACACGTGTTCAGCCCCTGCGCAAGGGGTTAGTCGGTCAGTTCCTGGTCCAGCGAAAGTCGACGGCGATCGGGAAGTGGTCGGAGAGCATCAGGCCGGTGCCGTCCTCGCGGAAGTCGGGGTCCAGGTTGCGGTAGGAGGTCGCGCTCAGGTCGACCCCGCCGCCGTCGCGGTAGAGCACCTTGTCGACGACCTCGCACTCCACGCCCGGGTTCACCTCCGGGCACCCCAGGGCGGGGCTGCCGCGGTCGGGCTCGTCCCCGTTGCGTACGAGCTCCACCCAGGCGTCGGTGAGTCCGTTGGCGGCGGCGAAGGCGGAGATCCGGTCGCCCTCGCGGGTGTAGCGCGTATTGGTGTCGCCCATGACGAGGACTGCGTTGCCGGCGGAGTGCTCGGAGAGGTACGCCGTGAGCTGCTCGAGGTTGCTGCGGCGAGCGGCCTCGTCCAGGCGGTCGTCGCCGGCGTCGGCATGCAGGTTGTAGACGTCGATCCAGGTGTCCGGGGCGATCTGGGCGCGGTGGAAGGTGAACCCCTTCGGGGTCAGGCAGTCGGCCTGGTTGACCCAGCAGCGGTTCCAGGTGACACGGTCGAGCGCCTCGTACGGCTGGTGGTGCAGGCTGTTCAGCCCGCTCCCGAACGGCACTCCGCCCGAGGTCGGGGTGCGGTGGGCGTGCACGTCGGTCTCGTAGAGATAGGCGTGGTAGTTGAAGTCCTCCTGGACGTTCACGATGTCGAACCCGGCGATCCGCCGGCCGATCTCGTTGGTGGCGCTCTTGCGGGGTGTCGGCGCGCTGGAGATGGCCTCGGGGAGGCCGGCGATGTTGTACGTCAGCGCGCTGAAGCTCCCGTCCTGGGCCTGCGCGGGCGTGGTGGCGAGGAGGGGGAGGGCCGCGGCGAGCGAGGTCGTGGCGGCGAAGGCGAGGAGACGCTTGATCTGAGGCACGAGAAACTCCGATCGAGTGTGGGGTTGTTGGCTCGCGATGAGCCCACCCATCGTGGCGGAGTTCGTGGTGCGTGTCCGCAGATCTCCTGCGTACGTCCTCAGCCCGCGTAGCGAGCAGCCCGGGCCGTCGGGTTGCCCGGCCCGGAGGTGAGCAGCGCGAGCAGCTCCTCCTCCAGGGCGGCTCCGACCCGGCGGCAGAAGTCCTCCGGCTCGTCGGCGGCGTCGGGGGACTCTGCGACGATCCGGTCGACCACGCCGATCTGCTGGAGGTCGACGGCGAGGACCCGCTGGGCCTCGGCCATCTCGGCGGCGTGGTCGGAGTCGCCGTGCACGATCGCGCTCGCACCCTCCGGCGGTAGCGGGGAGAGCCAGGCGTGCTGCGCGGCGACCACCCGGTCGGCGGGGAGGAACGCGAGCGCGCCACCACCGTTGCCCTCGCCGAGCATCAGGCTGAGCGTCGGGGTCTCGACGTTGACGAGTGTTCCCAACGTACGCGCGATCTCGCCGGCGATGCCGCCGTTCTCCGCCTCCGCCGACAGCGCCGCGCCGGGGGTGTCGATGACGGTGACGACGGGGAGCCCGAGCCCGGCGGCGAGCTTCATCCCGCGCTGCGCCTCGCGCAGCCCCTCCGGTCCGAGCGGCTGGTGAGCCTGTTCGCGCCGGTCCTGGGCCAGCACCAGGCACGGCGCCGACCCGAACCGCGCCAGCGCGATGATCAGGCCCGGGTCCCGCTCGCCCTGCCCGGTGCCGTTGAGGGGTACGACGTCCGAGGCCGCGATCCGGAGCAGTGCCCGCGCCCCCGGCCGGTCGGTGCGTCGGGACCGCGTGATCGCGTCCCAGGTATCGACCTGTCCGCTGGTCGAGCCGCCGGAGCCGCTAGGCGGAGGCGTGTCGAGACCAACACGGTCCGCTGACGCGCTCGAGCCGGCTGTGTTGGTCTCGACACGCTCGCTGGCGCTCGCGGCTCGACCAGCGGGGGAACGGAGGTCGAGGATGGTGAGAACTCGGTCGACGAGCCCGGCGAGCTCGTCGGGAGGTACGACGCCGTCGACGAGGCCGTGGGCGAAGAGGTTCTCCGAGACCTGGACGCCGGAGGGGAAGGGGCGGCCGTTGAGCACCTCGTAGACCTTCGGACCGAGGAACCCCAGGAGTGCCCCGGGCTCGGCGACGGTGACGTGGCCCAGGGAACCCCATGAGGCCATCACGCCGCCGGTGGTGGGGTGGCGCAGGTAGACGAGGTAGGGGAGTCCGGCGGTCTTGTGACGGGTGACCGCCTCGGCGATCCGCACCATCTGCACGAACGCCGGTGTGCCCTCCTGCATCCGGGTCCCGCCCGAGGCCGGCCCCGCCAGCAGGGGCAGCCCCTCGCGGGTCGCCCGCTCCACGGCCGCGATCAGCCGCTCGGCCGAAGCGCGCCCGATCGACCCGGCCAGGAACCGGAACTCCGAGAGCACCACGGCGACCCGCCGCCCGGCGATCCGGGCCTCGCCGGTGACCACCGACTCATCGGTCCCCGCCCGCTCCCGGGCGCGCACCAGGTCGGCGGCGTACGCCTCGGGGAGCTCGCCGTGGACGGGCGGGGTGTCCCAGGACGTCCAGGTGCCGGGGTCGAGGACGAGGTCGATCAGCTCGGTGGAGGTGAGGCCCATGCCGGGACCATACCCCGGGTTGGCTCATTGGCTGAGCCTCTGTCCACCAACAGACACGGCCACTCATAGTCGATAAAACCTATTAACATTAACTAGAAGACCTCATGAAGGAGTCCGGAATGAACGCCCCACACGCCCCCGAGTTCCTCTGGTATCTGCCCAACTTCGTCGAGACCGGCCACCGTGGCGACACCGCCTCGCCGGAGGAGGGGTACGGCACCCTCGACTACCAGGTCGGCCTGGCCGAGGCGGTCGAGGACGCCGGCTGGACCGGCGCCCTGCTCGGCACGAGCTGGGGGAGGCCCGACACCTTCACCGTCGCGACCGCCCTGGCCGCGCGCACGACCACCTTCGAGCCGCTCGTCGCGATCCGCCCGGGCTACTGGCGCCCGGCCAACTTCGCCACCTCCGCCGCCACCCTCGACCAGCTCAGCCGGGGCAGGGTGCGGGTCAACATCGTCTCCGGTCAGGACGACCTGGCCGCCTATGGCGACCGCGAGGACTCACGCACCGCCCGCTACGCGCGGACCAAGGAGTTCATGCGGCTGGTGCGGCGGCTGTGGACCGAGGAGAACGTCACCTTCGACGGTGACCACTTCCAGGTCACCGGCTCCACCATCACCCCGCGGCCCTATGTCACCGACGACCGGCCGCATCCCCGGCTCTACTTCGGCGGCGCCTCACCCGAGGCCGAGGCGGTAGCCGCGACCGAGGCCGACGTGCAGCTCTTCTGGGGCGAGCCGCTGGACGGCATCGCCGAGCGGGTCGAGCGCCTGCGTGGGCTGGAGGGATCGCTGGGCCGTGACCTGGAGCCGCTCGAGTTCGGGCTCAGGATCACCACACTGATCCGCGACACCCGCGAGGAGGCCTGGCGTGACGCGGAGGAGAAGGTGCGACAGATGGCCGACAACGTCGGCGACCGCGAGTTCCGGCGCGCGGGCCGCGCGGCGGTCGGGCAGAGTCGGCTCCTCGGCCTCGCCGACCGTGGCGACGTGCTCGACGACTGCCTCTACACCGCCCCGGGACGCTATGGCGGTGGCGGGGCCGGCACCACCTGGCTGGTCGGCGATGCGGACGACGTCGCCGCCGCACTGAGCCGCTACCAGGAGCTCGGTGTGACCCACTTCGTCCTCTCGGACACGCCCTACCGGACCGAGGTCGCCCGGGTCGGCGAAGCGCTGATCCCGAGGCTCCGCGACGCGGGCCGGGTCGCGCTAACGGGACCAAACGGCGTACGTCGAGCGTAGTTAACCGGAAAGACACGGTCCTGACCTGGGAAAACCGTTGGTAGGTGGAGGGTGTTCGCTCTATTCTGGTAGCACCCGGTCTCACCACCGGGCGAAATCCACCTGACCTGTTGAAGGGCCCACGCATGAGCACGCAGCACTCGACCACCGCCCCGGCGGCCTGGTCGCTGACCGCTGCGCACGAGCGCGACCCTCATGCCCGCGGGAGCCGACAGTGACCTGGGTGCATAGCCGCACCGGATCACTCCGGGCCGCTCCTGCGAGACATGTCTGTCTCGTCGGGGCGGCCCCCTTTTTTTATTCAGTCCAGTGTTTCCGTCCGATCTGCACGCGATCTCTATCCGACTCTCCTGGGAGGTAATCGAAGATGACCACGACCGTGGGTGCCGTGACCCTGTACAACGCCTCCTTCGAGCCGCTCGGGAGGGTCTCGTTCAAGCATGCCGTGCGGATGCTGTTCCGTGAGGTGGCAGTGGTTCACGAGCAACAGGGCGACAAGATGATTGGGCCACATCCATGGCCCAAGGCGGTGCGGCTGGTCCGCTACATCGCCATGCATTGGATGTATCGGCCGGCCGGCTACTCCCGCGAGGGAGTGCTCAAGCGCGACCAGCATCGTTGTGCCTACTGTGGCGGCCAGGCCCGCACCATCGACCACCTGCTGCCACAGTCACGCGGCGGCAGATGGACCTGGCTGAATACCGTGGCGGCGTGCGGCAAGTGCAACGGCCGCAAGGGCAACCGCACGCCCGAGGAGGCCCACATGGCTCTCCGCATCGAGCCGTACGTCCCGACCCGGGCCCAGCTCGCCGCCATCCTCTGACCTCTCGCCGCCAGAAATGGACTTCTCGGCGGGATTTCAGGTTCTCGACTTGACGAGACATTAATAAGTACGATGGACTTACAAACATGTCCAAGGCGAGACGTCGTACGTTGCGGCCGATCGGTAAGCTGCTGCAGGAGGATGCGCGGCGGCATCACCGATCCCTGGTGCTCCAGCATCTGTTCGCGGTGGGTCCGGCGAGCCGCGCCGACCTGGCTCGTTCCTCCGGTCTGACCCGGGCGACGGTCTCCGATCTGGTGGGCAGCCTGCTCGAGGACGGACTCGTCGAGGAGCTCGGAGCGCCGGTGGAGAGCCGGGTCGGGAAGCCGCCGATGCTGGTCGGGCTGGCCGCCGACGCCACGCACATCGTGACCATCGACGTCTCCGGTGACGACCAGGTCGCCGGAGCCGTGCTCAACCTGACCGGCGATGTCGTCCACCGCACCGCCAGGTGCCGGGAGGGCCGCACCGGAAGCGAGGCCGTGCGTCTCGTGAAGGAGCTGGTCACCGAGCTGATCGCGAGCACCGACCGGCCGATCCTCGGCATCGGGATCGGCAGTCCCGGTGTCGTCGCGGCCGACGGCACGGTGGTCGCCGCGCCCAACCTGGGCTGGGCCGATGTCGCCCTGGCCGATCAGGTGCGCCGCGAGACCGGCCGACCGACGTACGTCGCCAACGACGCCAACACCGCGGTGCTGGGGGAGTACACCTTCGGCCAGTCCGGCGACGGCGGCCTGATGCTGATCCGGGTCGGGACCGGTGTCGGTGCGGGCCTCGTGCTCGAGGGAGCGCTGCTCCACGGGTTCGTCGACGCGGCGGGTGAGGTCGGGCACGTGACCGTCGACCCCGAGGGGCCCCTGTGCGCGTGCGGGCGCAAGGGCTGCCTGGAGACCTTCCTCGCGGTGCCGCGCCTGCGGGAGCGCCTCGAGACAGCCCACGACGATGCGCTCGTGGAAGCCGGCGAACATCTTGGAAAGGCATTGGCCCCTGTGGTCGGAACCCTGAATCTTCACGAGCTGGTCCTCTCCGGACCGGCCGACCTCCTCGACGGCCCGCTGCGCGAGACCGCCGATCGGATCATCCGCGAGCGGACGATGCCGGTCAGTGGCGAGCCGCTGGAGTTCCGTACGTCGACGCTCGGCGAGGACGTCGTCATCGTCGGCGCCGCCGTGCTCGTCCTCGCCGGTGAGCTGGGGGTGTCGTGATGCCGTCCCCGACCACCGTCGAGACCCTGGCGCTGCGCGTCCAGGTCTCCGCTTTCGCCGGCCCCACCCTGCCGCCCGGCTATGCCGAGCTGCTCCGCGAGGGCCTGGGCGGGATCTGCCTCTTCGGCCCCAACACCGGGGCCGGTGAGGATTCCGTACGCAGCCTGGCGGCCGAGATCCGGACGGCATCCGCCGAGGGCGGCTGGGCTCCGGTGATCACCATCGACGAGGAGGGCGGGGACGTCACCCGGCTGGAGGCGCTCACCGGATCCTCGGTGCTCGGCGCCGCAGCCCTCGGCGCGGCCGACGACCTGGCGCTGACCGAGGAGACTGGCCGAGCGGTCGGGGTGCGGCTGGCCCGGGCCGGCATCAATCTCAACCTGGCACCCGTCGCAGACGTCAACTCCAACCCCGACAACCCGGTGATCGCGACCCGGTCGTTCTCCCACGACGCCGGCGTGGCCGCCAAGCACGTGGCCGCCTGGGTGAAGGGCCTGGAGTCGACCGGGGTCGCCGCCTGCGTCAAGCACTTCCCCGGTCACGGCGACACCGGGCAGGACAGCCATGTCTCCCTCCCGGTCCTCGACGCCGACCTGGCGACGCTGCGTGACCGAGAGCTGGTTCCCTTCCTGGCGGCCGCCGAGGCCGGAGCCGCCTCGGTGATGACCTCCCACATCATGGTTCCGGCGCTGGACCCCGAGCTCCCCGGCACGCTCTCGGCGCCGGTGCTGGGGCTGCTGCGCGAGCTCGGCTACGAAGGGCCGATCGTCTCCGACGCCCTCGACATGGCGGGTGCCTCGGCGATCCGGGGGATCCCGGCGGCCGCGGTGCTCTCGCTCGCGGCCGGCGCGGACCTGCTGATCCTCGGACCCGACAAGCCGACCTCGCTGGTCCGCGACACGGCTGCCGCGATCGTGGCCGCGGTCGAGTCCGGTGAGCTGCCGCTCGAGCGGCTCGAGGACGCGGTCGCGCGCATCGACACGCTGCTCGCCGCCTTCGCCGGGGCGCAGCAGCCGGAGGCCGTGCTCGACCCCCGGTTCGAGGAGCGCTCCCTCGAGGGCGCTCGCCGGGCGCTCGCGACGGCCAGCGACGACCTCAGCGAGATCCCGCGCCTCGCCGGAGCCCAGGTCGTGACCGTCGACACCGAGGCCAACATCGCTGTGGGCGACGTGCCCTGGGGGCTGCCGCCGGACATCGTCATCCGCCCCGGCGACCCGCTCCCGGATCTCCCCGACGCACCCCTCATCGTGCAGGTGCGTGACGCGCACCGCCGTCCCGAGGTGGGCCGGACGGTCGCCGAGCTCCCGGGCGCCGTGGTGCTGGTGGAGTGGGGGTGGCCCGGGGCGTACGACGGGACGGGGTTGCCACGACTGTGCCCGCAGGGGTTCTCCCTGCCGGGCGTGGCCGCCGTCACCGAGGTGCTGCGACGATCGGGCTGGAACCGGTGAACGGCGCACGGGTAGGCCTCGACATCGGTGGCACCAAGATCCACGGCATCGCGATCGGGCCGGACGGGGCGGTGCTCGCCGAGGACCGTGCCGCCACCACCCCCGGCGGCGAGGGCGTCGTGAAGAGCGCGGCCGCGGTGGTCGCGAGCCTGCGTGACGCGCTCGACGGCGGCGAGATCCGCTCGATCGGGGTCGGTATCCCCGGCATCGTCGACACCCGTGCCGGCACCGTGAAGCATGCGGTCAACCTGGGCCTGGACGGCGACGCCTTCCCGCTCGCGGAGCTCCTCGGCGCACGCACGGGAGCGGTCGTCACCCTCGAGAACGACACCAACGCGGCAACCCTGGGCGCACACGCGGTCGAGGACGTCGACGACCTGGTCTACCTCTCGCTCGGCACCGGCCTGGCCGCCGGTCTCTACCTCAGCGGCGCGCTCCGCCGAGGCTTCCACGGCGCCGCCGGGGAGGTCGGGCATCTCCCGGTCGACCCGGAGGGCCCGGTGTGCGGCTGCGGACAGCGCGGCTGCCTCGAGCTGGTCGCCTCCGGCGCCGCGCTCGCCGCAGCCTGGCCGACGGCGACCGGCCACCCGGCCTCGGCGCTCTTCGCTGCAGCTGCCTCGGGTGACCCGGCGGCCGTCATCGTGCGGGAACGCTTCGCCGACGGCGTCGCCGCGGCCGTACGTGCTCTGGCGCTCGCCGTCGACCCCGAACGTGTCGTCATCGGCGGAGGCGTCGCGGCGGTCGGGGAGCCGCTGCGGGAGGCGATCGCCCTCGCGCTGGTCAGGCAGACCGAGACCTCGCCGTTCCTCGCCTCCCTCGAGCTCGCCTCGCGCCTGCGGGTGGTCTCCGCTGCCCCGGTCGCCGCCATCGGCGCCGCCCTGATCACCCCAGTGAACGATCCGACGAAGGACTGACATGGAAGTAGTTGTCCTCGAGACCCCCGCCGCGGTGGCATCCCTCGCCGCGGACACGATCGAAGACGTCGTACGCCGCCGGGCGGCCGCCGGCACCCCCGCGGTGCTCGGCCTGGCCACCGGCTCGACGCCGCTGGCGACGTACGAGGAGCTCATCCGGCGCGCCCGGGGCGGTCGAGGACCGTCCTATGAGGGCGTGGAGACGTTCAACCTGGACGAGTACGTCGGCCTCCCCGAGGGGCACGAGCAGTCCTATCTGGCGACCATCCGCCGCGAGTTCACCGACGCGGTCGGCCTTCCGCCCGAGCGGGTCCACGGCCCCGACCCGACCGCGGAGACCCTGCCGAGCGCCGGTGAGCGCTACGAGGCGGCGATCGTTGCCGCGGGCGGGATCGAGGTGCAGATCCTCGGCATCGGCTCCGACGGCCATCTGGCCTTCAACGAGCCCGGCTCGTCGCTGGCCTCGCTGACCCGGATCAAGACGCTCACGGCCAGGACCCGCAAGGACAACGCCCGCTTCTTCGGCTCACCCGACGCGGTGCCGCGCCACGTACTCACCCAGGGGCTCGGCACCATCACCCGAGCCGGCCACCTGCTTCTCCTCGCCACCGGCGAGGGCAAGGCCGAGGCGGTCGCCGCCGCGGTCGAGGGCCCGGTCTCGGCGACCTGCCCCGCCTCCGTCCTCCAGCTCCACGGCCACGTCTCCGTCCTCCTGGACGAGGCCGCGGCCTCCCGCCTCGTACGCCGCGACTACTACCGCGAGGTCTACGCGGGCAAGCCGGACTGGCAGGGGCTCTAGAGAGCCTCGCGGAGGCGCTCGGCGGCGGTCTCCGGGGGGATGTCGTTGACCCAGAGAGCGACCCCGGACTCGATGCCGGCCAGGTACTTCAGCCGTCCCGGAGCCCGCCGGATGGTGAAGATCTCGGCGGCGAGGTGCCAGGTGTCCTCGCGGCCGGTCGGGGCCTGCTGCCAGCCGGCGATGTAGGGCACCGGACCGGCGTCGTCGAGCCCGTCCATACGTCGCAGGCACTCCTGGTAGAGCGCGGCGAGGTCGTCCATCTCGTCGGCGGTCAGCCCGGGCAGCGAACCCACGTGGCGCCGCGGCACGACGCGGATCTCGTAGGGCCAGCGGCCGGCATAGGGCACGTACGCCACGAACGACGCGTTCTCGGCGACCACCCGCGACCCGTCGGCGATCTCGTCGGCGAGCACCGCACACTGGAGGCACTCGCCGGTCGCCTCCCGGTGGGCGTCGGCGGCGTTCACGAGCGACTCGATCCGAGGCGGCAGCACCGGCATCGCGTAGATCTGCCCATGGGGGTGCTGCAGCGTCACCCCGATCTCCTCGCCGCGGTTCTCGAAGCAGAAGACGTAGGCCACCTCCGGCATCGCCGTCAGCTGCTCGGTGCGGTGCGCGAGCGCCGCGAGCACCGTCCGCACCCGCTCGGGCGGAAGGTCGACGAAGCTCTGCTCGTGGTCGCTGGTGAAGCAGACCACCTCGCACCGGCCCCGCCCCGGCAGAGAGACGAACGGCTCCCCGGTCGCCTCGCCGACCGCGACCGTGGACAGCGCCGGGAACCGGTTCTCGAAGGCCACCACGTCGTAGCTCTCGGCCGGGATCTCGGTCAGCCTCCCGTCGACCGACGGGCACAGTGGGCACTCGTCCGACGGCGGCTTGAACGTACGCGTCTGCCGGTGCCCCGCCACCGCCGTCCAGGTCGCGGTCAGCCGGTCCCAGCGCAGCTGCGACCCGCCCGCCCGCGGCTCCAGCGGCCGCTCGTCGTGCACCGACCGCAGCGTGGGCTGCTCGTCGAAGAACCAGATCTCGCGTCCGTCCGCCAGCTTCGCTGACGTGGCCACAGGGGTGTTCGGCATGGCCCCATTATCGCCGTGCGCCGTGGTTGCCGACGACAGGGGAGTGCGTTTCAGCGTAGGGTCACAAGGGTGTCCAGGGCTGAGTTGTCTTGACGATCCAGGAAGGGCGATGGCTGTGATCGGATCGGCGGAGTATCTCGACGCCAACCTCCGTCCGTTGCGAGAGGCGATGGCTCGGGTGCTCGACGAGGCAGCCGACATCGTCTCCTCGCGTGGCGACCTGTTGTCCCTGGAACAGACCTGCGAACGTCTGGGTGTCGACGTGGACCGGGTCCGTGAGCGGGTGCATCACGACGCGCGGGTCACTCCTGGCTGATGTCGCCGATGCGAGGCTGCGTCGAGACGCGCTGGGTTCCGGTCGGAAACTGTCGGTGCCGGGCGAGATAATCTCGCGGTGTCCTTCGAGTTGCCCGGCGTCGCCCTCCATGCGTGGGTCGATGAGTCCGTCCATGTCGACGCCGGGTTGTACGTGCTCGCTGCCGCGGTGGCGTCCACGGAGGCCTGTGATGCCCACCGTGACGCACTCAGACCGCTCGCTCGGCCCGCTCGACAGCGTACGCATTGGAAGTTCGAGGACGACAAGGACAGGCGGCGCCTCATCGAGGCCCTTTCAGGTCTCGAACTCAGACACGTCGTTGCCGTCGCCAGTCCGATCGACCACAAGCGTCAGGAGCGCGCCCGCCGGAAGTGCCTTGAGCGGCTCATGCCTCGACTTGCCGAGGTGGGCGTCACACAGGTCTGGTTCGAGTCCCGCAGCGAGGGGCAGGACAAGAAGGATCGCCCGCCCTCTCGACGAGCCCATGCTGTGGATCCCTGACGCCGTCGCTGGCGCGGTGTCGGCAGCGTGGAAAGGCCGGAACGGCCTGTACAAGGCGATGCTCGAGCTCGTCGAAGAGATAGATGTAGCGCTCTAGAAGCGCGAAAGCCGGGTCCCATCTTCGACGGGGATCCCGGCTTCACTTCCTCACACCCTCGGGGGAGGCTCGCTGTCCACAATACCTCGTCGACGTGAGAAGGCGTCAACCCCCGCATAGCGCGGTCTCGTCGCCCGGTTTCGACAGCGGGCTACTTGCTGACGCAGGCCTGGGCGGCGCCCTGGGAGACGTTGCCGTTCTCGCCGAGGGAGCGGACCTGGATGCAGACCTTGGTCGCCCCTTCGAGGCGTACGACCGCCTTGGGCTGGCTCACGTTGCCGCTGGTGGAGTTGTCGCCGACCCATTTGTAGCCGGTCGCTCCGGAGACGCCGGACCAGGTGAAGACGGCGCGGTTGCCCTTGAGCGTGCCCTTGACCTTGCCCGGGGCGGCTGGGCCGGTGACACCGGGGAGGTCGGTCTCGACGGGCGGGGGCGGGACCTCGTCGGGCTTCTCGTCCTCGCCGCCGCGGGAGAGCACGATGCCGATGACGGCGGCGATGAGGAAGAGGAGGACGACGCCGATGATCGCCGGGGTCTTGCTGCGGCTCTCCGTCGGGCGTGCGCCGGTGAGGACGGACGGGCCCTCCTCGGTCCGCGGGTAGCTGAACCGGGTGCGGTCGCCGGAGAGCGAGCCTGCGTCCGCCATCGGGGCCGAGGCCAGCGAGGCCGGGGGCTGGGTGATCGGCGCCTGCGCGATGACCTGGGACGGCGGCTTGAGCTCGGTCGCCTTCTCCATCTCCGGGTCGCTGGGCGGGGAGGGGAGCCGCGCACGGCCCGATCCCGTCGTGGGTCCTTCACCCCGCGCGGCCGGAATGTCGGGGACGACCGGGAACGACCCGCTGCCGCCGGCGTCGCGGTCGAGGACCTGCACCTCGGTGCGGCCCAGCCGCAGCTCCTGCTCGATCCGCTGGAAGTGGCGGGCCAGGTCGAGGGCAGTCCGAGGCCGGTAGGTCGGGTCCTTCGCCATCGCCTGCTGGAGCACGCGGTCGAGCGAGGGTGGCACGTCCGGGCGCCCGGTCGCCGGGGGAGCCGTGTGCAGGATGCGGGAGAAGACGGCGCGGTCGGAGTTGTTGCCCCGCTCGGCGAACGGCGAGCGCCCGACGAGGAGGTGCCAGACGGTCGCGGCCAGGGAGTAGACGTCGGAGGCCACTGAGCCGTTGGACGCCGAGGTGAGGACCTCGGGCGGCGACCACGGCAGCGAGACGCCGATGTCGCCCTCGTCGTCGCGCGGACGGCCGGCGATGCCGAAGTCGGCCAGGCCGGGCACGTCGTAGCGGGAGAGCAGGATGTTGGACGGCTTGATGTCGCGGTGGATGATCCCGGCGCGGTGCGCGGTCTCGACGGCCGAGGCCATCTGGATCCCGAAGCGCAGCGCGTCCTGCACCTTCATCGGGTTGTTGCGTACGCGGGCGCCGAGGTCGTTGTTGGGGTAGTAGCCCATCACCAGGTACGGCCGGCCGTCCGGCGTCTCACCGGCGCTGTGCACGGGCACGATGAACGGGTGCTCGGCCAGCTCGGCCATCACCGCCGCCTCGGCCGCGAACTGCGCCCGCTGCGCCTCGGCGAGATCGGAGGAGCGCATCAGTTTCACCGCGACCCGGACCTTCGGGTGGTGGCGTTCGTAGAGATAGACGTCGGCGAACCCGCCGGAGCCGAGCCTGCTCAGGCAGTTCATCCCCGGCAGCTCGGGGCCGAGCTCGGGAGGTGGTGTCTGTGTCACGCGGCCACCTCCGTAGCGCAAGCGCCAGGATACGGACGTGGCCGCGCGGTGATTCGATGGCTCACTCGCTGTCGCTCGCTCACCCGAGAACCTCATAGGTCAGATTGATCGAACCGGCCAGGCTGATCACGGCGCCGGGCTCCAGGGCGTACTCCTCCATCGGCCGCATCTGCTGCGGACGCCCACCAGGCAGGGTCAGATAGGACCCGTTGGCGGAGCCGAGGTCGCGTACGAGAACCTGCCACTCCTCCAGCCGCACCTCGGTGTGCAGCCGGCTGATGTCGGGCAGCATCACCTTCACCAGATGCGGAGGTACGCCACCAGCCCCCGTGTTGCCGTTGGCATCAGCGCGCGGCGACCGCCCGAAGACGGCACCGCGGTCCAGGACGACGACCCGGCCGTCGCCCAGCTTGAGCTGGCCCAGCGCGGGGCGCGGGACCGAGACCGGCTGCTGGTGCGGTGGCAGCGCCATCCGGCAGATGCGGCAGGTCGGGGAGTAGGGCGGCGAGGCGTGGCCCTGCGGACAGTAGACCGCCCACACCGTCGGCCCGCCCGCCGGCGGCACCGGGGTCGGGGTCGGGACGTCGCGGACGCGGGTCGCCATGTCGACCGGAGGCGGCGGCGCAGGAGCAGGCGCGGGCATCGGGGGAGGAGGCGACGCGGGCGGCATCGCGGGCGGGGGCGAGGGCTGCCGGTCCGGCGGGCCCCACGCGTTCGGGTCGGGCTTCTTGGCACCCTTCTTGCGCCACGGAAGCCCGTCGATGATGCCCTTCTTGGCCTCCGGCGCGGGCTGCACGGGCGCCACCGGTGGCGGCGGCACGGCGGCCGGGGGAGGGCTCTGGAACGAGGGCACGCCCGGAGGCGGCGCGGCGGGCGGCATCCCGGGCGGCGGCGAGGCCGCCAGGTCGGAGCGCCGGATGGTGTGGTCGAGCGGCGTCATGGTCGCGTCGGGCTGCGCCTGCGCCTGTGCGTAGTAGTGGGGGTCGAAGACGACGTCCAGCGAGCGCGCGTGGGCGGTGTCGACCAGCGGCTGGTCCTCCTCCATCCCGCCCCAGGCCCCGTTGGCGAGCTCGGCCCGCTCGGGTACGGCGGCGAAGTGGCCGTCGGCCCACTTGCCGGAGACGTCGATGCCGTCGATGAAGACCGGCACCTCGTTGACGACGGCGGTCACCTTGGCAGGGGAGCGCACGGCGTACCGCACCCGCGGGCCCTCGCGTCCGATCAGTGCGAAGCCGGGGGCTCGCGGCCCGTCCGCGGAGAGCAGTCCGGCGATCGCGTCGACCGGGTGGGGGTCGGCCAGCGCGGCCTGGACACCACCGACCCGCGGGTCGCCGGGCCCGAGCTGAACCAGCGCCCAGCACCGGTCGCCCTTCAACGCGAGCCAGTGCCCGGCACAGTAGGTAGCGGTATCACTCATGGGACGACGAGGCGTCGACTTCCATCGGGGCGGTGAAGAGCGAGGGAGGGGGCGTCACGAGTACCACAGTGACATTGTCGCGCCCGCCCGATGCAACCGCTGCGTCCACCAGCCTCTGGGCGAGGTTGTCGATGCTTCCGCCCACCCCGAGCGTCTTGGAGGCGATCTCATGGATCTCGTGGTCCTCGAGCTCGCCGGTGAGACCGTCGGAGCAGAGCAGGAAGAGGTCTTCGGGCGACACGGCCATCAGCCAGGTGTCCGCCTCGGGGGACGGGTAGGTGCCGAGCGACCGGGTGATGACGTTGCGCAGCGGGTGGACGCGAGCCTCGGCAGCGGTGATCATCCCCGCCTCGACCATGACGGCGACCTCGGAGTGGTCGACGGTCACCTGCGTCACGCCGGCCGGGGAGAGCCGGTAGACGCGCGAGTCGCCGACGTTGAACACCAGCCAGTGGGGAGCGCCCCCGGACTCGACGAGCGCCACTCCGGTCAACGTCGTGCCCATGCCCTGCTTCTCGGAGTTGCGCGCCGCCTCCGAGGTGATCGCGGAGTTGGCGGCGTGGACGGCGTCCTGGATGTCCTCGGGAACCGGGCAGATGGTCGCGAAGCGGCTCTGGAAGGTCTCCACCGCGAGAGCGCTGGCGACATCGCCGCTCGCGTGACCGCCCATCCCGTCGGCGACGACTGCCACCGCGGGCAGCATGACGAACGAGTCCTCGTTCACTTCGCGGACCCGGCCGACATCAGTCGCCCCCGCGGCACGCAGGGCTGGGTAAGCGGTCATGCTGTTCCTTTGCGATGCCAATGATCGGGACGTCCCGGTCAGGATGCGAAATAGTGGTGCTGGAAGCGGACACTTTAGAACATCACGTACGGTATCGGTGAGCGTGTTCACTGAGCCGTGTGCCACGTTTGGCTCATTCGTGTGGCTTCAACCCCTGGGCCCGCCTAGAGTAAGCCCGGCTTTTTGCGTTGGCTGGCCGTTTTGGCATGGAAGGACTTGGGGAGAGCCTTGGTGGCACGTTTCGGGATGGCGCCCGGTTGGATGCGGCGTCATCGGACCTCCATCGCGTCCTGGGTGGCTCTTGCCGTGGTCGCGGGCGGTCTGACCGTCTACGCGATCCAGTCGACGGGCTACCCCGTGCACAAGGCGGATCTCGACGACGGCGGCATCTGGGTGACCAACCAGTCCTGGGGCACCCTCGGCCGGCAGAACCGCCCCGTCGCCCAGCTCGACGGCGTCGTCTGGGCGGGCAACGAGACCGGTTCCAGGTCCGAGCGAGCCGGCCTCGACGTGGTGCAGAACGGCATCGCGGTGGCCTCCGTCGACCGCGACGCCCGCACGATCACGCCGGTCAACACCAAGCTCGCCGAGGGCATCGACGACGACGCGGTGACCGTGAAGGACAGCCGCGTGATGATGGGTGGCAACACCATCGGCGTCGCCGAGCAGAAGACCGGCAAGGTCTGGCTCACCTCCGTCGACCCGACCACCGGCGTCGGCGACCTCTCCGACCTCTCCGGCTCGACGAAGCCCACCGAGACGGTCGGCGCCGACGCGGTGCTCACCATCGGCGCCGACGGGACCGCGTACGCCGTCTCGGCCGCCAAGCGGACGCTGACCGCCTTCGCCCCGGACGGTGATCGCTTCGCCGGTCCCGAGGAGACCAAGCTCCCGAAGGCTCCGGAGTACGCGGAGACCCCCACCTCGGCGACAGTCGTCGGCGGCGAGGTCATCACTCTCGACCAGGCCGGCTGGCTGCTCGGCGCAGCCAAGGGCTCCGACGTCGCCGTGGACTTCGGCGACACCGCTGAGAGCGCGGTCCTCCAGCAGCCCTCCGTCAAGGCCACGGAGGTGCTCGTCGGCGACGCGACCGGCCTCAAGGCCGTCAAGCTGAGCAACGGCGAGATCCGCCACGTCGCCGAGTCCGCCGGCGACCCGGCCGCGCCGGTCCGGCTCGGCGACTGCGTCTTCGGTGCCTGGGCCAACGGCTCGACCGGCTCGGTGGTCACCCAGTGCGGCGAGGGCGAGCCCGTCCTGGGCGAGATCCCGACCCTCGGCCCGGCCGCCGAGCTGGAGTTCCGGGTCAACCGGGGCCAGCTGGTGCTCAACGACCTGCGCAACGGCGATGTCTGGGAGATCGACGGCGCCGACATCAAGAAGATCTCGAACTGGGAGGCGTTCCAGCCGCAGACCGAGAAGCAGAACCAGAAGAAGGACAAGCAGCAGCAGCAGACCAAGGCCGCCCAGGCGCCGAAGGCCAAGGACGACCAGCTCGGTGCCCGGGCCGGCCGCACCACGGTCCTGCACGTCCTCGACAACGACTCCTCGGCCAAGGACTCGATCCTCAGCGTCGTCTCGGTCGGCAAGGCCTCCGTCGACGGCGTCGAGGCCACCATCGCACCCGACCGGCAGTCGGTCCTGGTCACCGCCCCCGAGTCGGCCGAGGGCAAGAAGACCAGCTTCAAATACACCGTCGACGACGGGCTCAAGGGCAAGGCGGGCCAGGACGACGCCAGCGTGGAGCTCAAGATCGAGGGCTCGGGCGGCACCGGCAAGCCGACGCTGCGTGAGCACTTCACGCCGACCGACTACACCGTCGCCGCCGGCGGCACCGTGGAGATCCCGGTGGTCGGCGACTGGCGCGACGAGCGCTACGGCGACCCGGTCACCGCGCAGTCCCCGACCGCGTCCAAGGGCAAGGCGAGCGTGACCCCGGACGGCCTGGTCCGCTACACCGCGGCCCCGGACGCCACGGGTAACGAGAGCCTCGGCTACCAGGTCAGCACCGGCGGCAAGCCGTCGAAGGACAAGGTGCGGATCAACATCGTGGCCGGGGCCAACACCGCGTCCCCCGAGCCGAAGGACGACGTCGCCGAGGGCACCCAGGGCTCCTGGGTGACGATCCGTCCGCTCGACAACGACATCCCCGGCGCCGACCCGTCCAACCTCGACGCGAGCCTCACCCTCGCCGGTGACGTACCGCCCAAGGGCGGCCTCGAGGTCAGCACCGACCGGGAGACCGGCGTGGTGCGAGCCCGGGGAAGCTCGCCGGGCACCTACCAGCTCAGCTACAACGCCGGCTTCGGGGCCGCGAAGCCCGCCTCGGCGAAGATCCGGGTCGACGTCAAACCCGCCTCCCAGGCGGCGGACGAGCCGATCGCGACCCCGGACACGACCGCCGTCCTCGGCACCTCGACCCGCACCCTCGACGTCCTCGCCAACGACTACGACTCCAGGGGCCGACTCCTCGCCGTGACCCATGCCGAGCCCGTCGGCGACAGCGACCTGACGGTCGCGGTGCTCGACGGGCGCTGGCTCCGGATCCAGGCGTCGAAGCCCGACATGGACCCGGCCACCCAGGCGATCCGCTACACGATCAGCAACGGCGCGGCCGAGGCCGAGGGGTCGGTGACGGTGAGCCAGCGTCCGGCGCTGCGCGGCGCCGAGAACGCCCCGGAGGCGGTCGACGACGAGGCCACCGTGAGGGCCGCCGACTCCGTCTCGATCCCGGTCCTCGACAACGACTCGACGCCCTCGGGCGACCCGGTCGGCCTGGTCGTCGACCAGACCATCGAGACGAAGGGCCAGCTGCAGGTGCTGGGCCAGCCGACGGTCGGCGAGGCCTACATCGACGGCAACCGGGTCCGCTACGTCGCCCCCGACGACGTGAAGGGGCCGGTCGACGTCGACGTCCGCTACGTCGTGCAGAACACCGGCGACCCCTCCGCGGAGCACTCCTCGGGCAACATCCGCATCCACATCAAGCCGCTGCCGAAGAAGAAGGCCGACAACTCCGCGCCCGCGCCCAAGGCGCTGGAGTCGCGGGTGGTCCAGGGCGACGAGGTCACGCTGCGGCTGCCCACGGTCGGCACCGACCCCGACGGCGACTCGGTCTCGGTGACCCGGATCAACAGTGCGCCCTCCTACGGCCGCGTCCTGGCCCACGGCGCCAACACGATCACCTACCAGGCCTTCCCGAACGCCGCCGGCACCGACGAGTTCACCTACGAGGTCAGCGACCCGTTCGGTGCCGTCGCGACCGGCACGGTGCGGATCGCCGTCGTCGCACCCGGCGCGCCCCAGCGTCCGGTCGCCGTCGACGACCTGGTCACGCTCGACCCCAGCAAGAAGCTGACCTACGACGTGCTCGCCAACGACCTGCGTACGCCGGGGACCGAGCTGCACCTGGCTTCCACCGACAAGGTCGAGGGAT
The DNA here is from genome assembly GCF_042730435.1 of Nocardioides sp. NPDC059952. Taxonomy (NCBI): domain Bacteria; kingdom Bacillati; phylum Actinomycetota; class Actinomycetes; order Propionibacteriales; family Nocardioidaceae; genus Nocardioides; species Nocardioides sp. NPDC059952. The sequence continues at coordinate 21,759 of NZ_JBHWLY010000029.1, forward strand.
CCAACGTCACCCAGCGCTCCGACGGCATCGTCACGGTCGAGGGTGGCTCCGAGGAGCCGTTCCAGCACATCCCCTACCGCGCGACCACGGGTCTTCACGAGGACACCGGCGAGCTGGCGATCCGCTATCAGGAGGGTTACGACAACCCGCCGATGGCCGGGATCGTGGTCGCCCGCCCGGAGGGCGACTCCTCGACCACCACCGTCGACGTGATGACCAAGGTGACCGACATCGACGACGCGCTCGAGGACCTCACCGTCGACGCGGTCAAGGGTCCCTCGGTCGGCGAGGACGAGTCCAAGCCGAAGATCGACGACGGCAAGGTCACCCTGCCGGTCGGCGACACCACCCGGGTCTGGACCTACCGGGTCACCGACCCGGACGGAGCCCAGGCGGTCGGCTCGATCTACGTCCCCGCGCGCCCCAAGGACGCCCCCTACCTGAAGCCGGGCTCCGAGCTCCAGCTCAACCCGGGAGAGACGAAGAACGTCGACATCACCGACTACGTCGAGGACCCCGAGGGCGACCCGGTGGTGCTGACCACCACCGACAAGATCGTGGCCGCGCCCGAGGGCATGCTCAACACCGGCGACACCACCGCGACGACCGTGAAGGTCACCGCCGGTGAGACCAAGGGCCCCGCGACCTTGACCTTCGAGGTCGCCGACCGCGAGAAGATCACCTCCGCGGACGCCCACCTCTCGGTGATCTCCCTGCCGGTCCAGATCGGCAAGGAGGAGCCGGAGATCAACTGTCCGAGCACCCCGGTCGAGGTACCCGAGAGCGGCAACGGCGCGCTGGTCGACATCGCCGCCATCTGCCACGTGTGGACCGCCGACCCGGGCGACGCCGACGACCTCGACTTCACCGCAAAGGTCGGCGACGGGCTCGACGGGGTCGAGGTCAAGCCCGAGGACGGCGGCCTGCGACTCACCGCCGAGCGCGCCGACGCCGGCGCCCAGGGCGCGCTGGAGATCGGTGTCGAGGGCACCGACGCGACCGGCCAGCTCCTCGTCACGGTGATCGCGCTGCCGGCCCCGTCCCTCTCACCGATCAAGCCGCTGCAGACCGAGGCCGGAAAGACGGTCGCCATCGACCTGGCCGACTATCTGCAGACACCGGTGCCGTCGGAGTCGCAGGAGATCGTGGTCACCAAGCTCGACCCGGTCGACGGTGACTCGCCCGACATGGGCAAGGCCAGCGGCTCGAAGATCACCTTCAACACGCCCGAGGAAGGTCACGGCCACTACCGCTACGCGATCGAGGTCAGCGACTCCGGCAAGGACTCCAAGCGGGTCAAGGCCACCGGCGTCATCGAGGTGGACGTCATCGACGTCCCCGGCGCGCCGACGGGGCTGCGTACGACCTCCGACTTCCTCTCCAACGTGGTCGCGCTGTCGTGGAACGCGCCCAAGGACAACGGCGACGACCCGATCCAGCGCTACGAGGTGGAGGCCAACGGCGACCACGTCCAGGACTGTCCCTCGACCTCGTGCCGGATCACCGGGCTGAAGAACGGCGTCGTCTACGACTTCCGGGTGCGCGCGGTGAACTCCGTGGGCCCGAGCCGCGAGTGGAGCAACTCCGCCGAGGGCGAGCCCGACGCCTACACCGGTCCGGTGCAGAACCTCAGCGTCACCCGCCAGCGCGACCACAAGGTCGAGCTGAGCTGGAGCAAGCCGGCCGCGTGCGACTGCTCGGACGTGCAGAAATACCGGATCAGCTGGCCGGGCGGCGGGATCAAGGACATCTCCGCAGGTCAGACGACTTACGCGGCGGCAGTCGCGACCAACGGCGACCCGGTGCAGTTCACCGTCGTCCCGCTCAACGACAAGGGCGTCAAGACCAACAAGGGCCCGTCGGCGACGGTCGAGGGGATGGGTGCCGGCAAGCCGGACACCCCGGCGACGCCGACCTTCCAGTGGAACGACACGGCCAACAACTCGGGCAAGTCGGTGACCGTCTCGTGGAGCCCGGTCGCGGCCAACGGCCCCGGGCCGGTCACCTATGAGGTACGCCGCACCGGCGGCACCGGCGAGAAGATCGTCTGCTCGTGGGTGACCGAGACCAGCTGCCGCGACGACGTCGCCAACGACGGCACGATCTACACCTACGCGGTCCGGGCCCGCAACGCGGAGGCGACCTCGCCTCGCGAGACCGGCTCCGGTGGTTCGCCGGAGACACACATCTCCAGCTACTCGGCGGGCGGCAAGGTCGAGGCGGCGGCGACCCCTGACGCGGTCTCCTTCGCGAGCGCGACCCCGACGGGGGCCAACGGCACGGCGGAGATCGTCTTCACCCCGCAGGCCTCTCACGGCAAGACCAACCGGGTCGAGTGCCTGCGCAACGGCTCCTCCTGCGGGAGCTGGACCTACTCGCCCGAGGGCGCAGGCCAGCAGACCAAGACGATCACCGGCTTCACCAACGGCACCTCGACGGCCGTCCAGCTGCGCGCCTGCAACGACTCCTCCGGTGGCACCGGCGCGGGGGCGTCCTGCGGCGCATCGACGTCGAAGAACGTGACCACCTACGGTCCGCTGGGCGCGCCGTCGATCTCGGCGAGCGTCGACGGCAACAAGGTCAACTGGAACGTCAGCTACAACCCCAACGGCAAGGCAGCGACCGTCACGGTCAAGCGTGGCGGCACCGAGATCGCCCAGTTCGGCACCGGCACCGGCGCGGGCTCCCGCTCGGGCACGGACACCGCGCCGGAGTGGAACACGTCCTACACCTACACCGTGACGATCAGCGACTCTGGCCGGTCCAGCAAGTCCGACTCGGTCACGGTGCGGACCGACCCGCCGCCGGACCCGATCCTCGAGGTGAACAAGGCCGGCGAGTGCACGGGCGCGTCCTGCCCCGAGCCGGACGTGGCGTGTGGCGGAACGTGCTGGTACGTCGGCTCCACCATCACCGACCTCGCCTTCCCCGGCAAGACGTGGGAGTGCAGCACCAACTCCACCACCTCACGGTGGAACGTGACCATCGGGAGCAACGGCAAGGGCACGGGCAGTGGCCGCGGCTGGGTCGGCGCCAACACCCCGTTCCGAGTGACGTGCACGACGTCCGGCAGACCCAATCTTTCGAAGAACGTTACGTGGTAGGAGAGAAGAGATGACCGTCACGACCGAGCAGGCTCGTTGGTTCCACGAGACCTTCGAGAAGCTTGCCGACAACGTCGAGAAGGCGGTGCTGGGCAAGCGCAACGTGATCCGCCTGGTGCTGACCGCGCTGCTCTCCGAGGGTCACCTGCTCCTCGAGGACTACCCGGGCACGGGCAAGACCCAGCTGGCCCGCGCGCTGGCCAACACGGTCCAGGGGTCGCACGCCCGCATCCAGTTCACGCCCGACCTCCTCCCGAGCGACGTCACCGGTGTGACCGTCTACGACCAGGGCAAGGGCGCCTTCGAGTTCCACCCGGGCCCGATCTTCCACTCGATCGTGCTCGCCGACGAGATCAACCGTGCGTCCCCGAAGACGCAGTCGGCGCTCCTGGAGGTCATGGAGGAGGGCCGGGTCACCGTCGACGGCGCCACCCGCGAGGTCGGCCGTCCGTTCATGGTGATCGCGACCCAGAACCCGATCGAGCAGGCCGGGACGTACCGGCTGCCCGAGGCGCAGCTGGACCGCTTCCTGATGAAGACGTCGGTCGGCTATCCCGACCAGAACGCCACCGTCGAGCTGCTGATGAACTCCTCGGTCCGCGACCGGGCCACGCTGGTCACCCCGATCATCACCGCCCCGACGGTCACCCAGATGGCTGAGATGGCCGACCAGGTCTACATCGACCCCGCGATCGTCGCCTACGTCTCCGCGCTGATCGACGAGTCGCGTCGCCACAAGCACATCCGCCTCGGGGCCTCCATGCGTGGCTGCCTCGCCCTGGTGCGCACCGCCAAGGTGTGGGCGCTCGCCGAAGGCCGCTCCCAGGTGCTGCCTGACGACGTCAAGTCGCTCGCCGAGCCGGTGCTCTGCCACCGCCTGATCCTCGACCCGGAGGCGATGTTCAACGGCGTCACCGTCGAGGACGTCATCGGCGACCTGCTCACCTCGGTCCCGGCTCCCACTGAGCGTGTCGCCTGAGATGAGCAGGCTCAGTGTCCGCAACATCGTTGCTGACCTGCGGAAACGACTCGCCCCGGTAGCCTCCGGGGCGGGTTCGGTCTACTCGTTCGTCGCCGACCGGGTCCGTCCGTGGTTCGGCACGGTGACCTCGATCGGCTGGGGTGTGCTGCTCCTCGGCGCGCTCGCCTGGGTCGCCGCGACCGCGCTCGGCTGGATCGAGGCGGCCGTGGTGGCGATGGCGGCGCTGTTCCTGGTGATCGGCGCGGCCTTCTTCATGATCGGGCGCACCCGGCTCGCGGTGGCGACCGTGGTCGAGCCGCCGCGGGTCGCCGTCGGCCAGGCGCTGACCGGCGAGCTGCGGGCCCGCAACGAGGCGCGCGGACCGCTCGTCTCGACGAGCCTGGAGTTCCCGATCGGGGCGGGTGGGGTGACGTACGACCTGCCGATGCTGCTTCCCGGTGCCGAGCACACCGAGCTGTTCGTGGTGCCGACCCAGCGCCGTGGGGTGATCGATGTCGGACCCGTCCGGACCGTACGCGGCGACCCGCTCGGCCTCTTCCGGCGGGTGCAGGAGTGGACCGACCGCACCGAGGTGTTCGTCCACCCCCGCACCACCCACCTGGAGCCGTTCGGGGTCGGTCTGGTCCGTGACCTCGAGGGGACCACGGCACAGAACACCTCGATGAGCGACCTCGCCTTCCACGCCCTGCGCGAGTACGTCCCCGGCGACGACCTGCGCCACATCCACTGGCGCTCCTCGGCACGCCACGGCCAGCTGCTGGTGCGTCAGTTCCTCGACACCCGCCGCTCCCACATCGTCGTCATCGTCGACTCCTCGCCGATGTCCTACGACTCCGAGGACGAGTACGAGACCGCGATGTCGATCGCGGGCTCGCTGTTGCGTCGCGGGATCCTGGACGAGTTCGACGTCTCGCTCGCGACCGGCGACGTGCTGATGGTGCGGGCCACCGCGGCGAACGGGGGAGGGCGGTCTGCCCTCGACGCCTGCTCCCGGGCGACCCCGCAGCACACCAACCTGATCGAGATCACCGCCGAGGCCGCCCGGCAGGCGCCGGACGCGTCGCTGGTGATGCTGGTGACCGGGCGCTACCCCGAGTTCGTCGCGCTGCAGCGCGCGGCCGGACAGTTCTCGGTCGATGCCACCACCGTCGCCGTGCGGGTCGACTCCTCGCAGCGCGCCGGCTTCAAGGCCGTCGCCGACCTGCCGATGCTCACCCTGCCCGATCTGGACCAGCTGCCGATCGTGCTGTCGAAGGGGCTGTCCGGATGAAGATGACGAAGCACTACGCCGTCGACGGCCTCCTCCTGTTCCTGCTCGGCACCATCGCGTTCCTCGGCTTCGACGACACCTACGCCGGCTGGACCTACCTCGTCGCCGGCGTCGCCGGGCTGCTGCTCGGGATCCTCATCGCCTTCGTCGGCCGCGGACAGCCGGTGGTCGTGCTGGCCGTCGCGATGCTGGCCGCCTTCTTCGTGCTCGGTGGCGCGGTCGCGCTGCACGGGCTCGGCAACCTCTCGTTCCTCCCGGTCCCCGACACGCTCGGCACGCTCGCCGACAACTCCGTGCACGGCTGGAAACGGCTGCTGACCACGCTCCCGCCGGTCGACGGCGGGGCGCTGCTGACGATCCCCTACATCCTCGGCCTCGTGGCCGGCTGTGTCGGCTTCGCCCTGGCGCTGCGCGTGAAGGCGGCTCTGCCGCCGGTGCTGGTCGCGTTCGCGCTGCTGGCCGGCGTGATCCTGCTCGGCGTGACGGACCCGTCCAAGACCGCCTTGCTCGGCGCACTCTTCGGGGCGGTCGCAATCACCTGGCTCTGCATCCGCGGGATGCGGGCCCGCGCCCTCGCGGCCGGTGGTCGCCGGCTCTCGCGGACCGCGATCGGTGCGTTCCTGTGCCTGGGTGCGGCCGGGCTGGCGTTCCTCGCCGGGCCGCTGCTCCCGGGTCTCGCGCCCGAGCGCACCGTGCTGCGCGGCGAGATCGAGCCGCCCTTCAACGTCGGCCAGTACCCATCGCCCCTGGCGGGCTTCCGGGTCTACACCAAGGGCTACCAGACGCCGGAGGACGACCGCCGGCTCTACGAGAAGGACCTGTTCACGGTCTCGGGCCTGCCCGAGGGCACCCGGGTCCGGGTCGCCGCGATGGACTCGTACGACGGCACCGTCTGGCGCGCGGCCAACGACTCCGGCGAGACCGAAGGTCCCGACGACACCTTCCAGAAGATCAGCTCGACGTTGCGCAACCCGCTCGCCGACGGCAAGCAGGTGCGCGGGACGATCACGATCGGGGAGGACTTCGGCGGCGTCTGGGTGCCGCTGCCGACCGCGCTCACGCACATCTCGTTCGACGGTCCCGACTCCGACTCGTTCCGCTACAACCTGGCGACCTCCACCGGAGTCCTGCCGTCGGCGCTGAAGCCCGGCGACTCCTACTCCTTCACCGCCTCGGTCGCCGACGAGAAGGTCGGCGATAAGAGCGAGACCTGGTCCGGCGGGTCGCCGATCGGCGACGAGGCCGCCCAGTTCCAGGCGCTCGCCGCCGAGTACGCCGGTGGTGGTGACTCACCGATCACCAACGCGCTGGCGGTGGCCTCGAAGCTGAAGGAGGAGGGCACCTACACCGACGGGGAGCCGCCCAATCAGCAGTACCCGGCCGGTCACTCCCTGCGTCGCCTCGCCGACTTCACCGCCAAGGGCGGCCAGCTCGCCGGCAACGACGAGCAGTACGCCGCGCTGATGGCGATCCTGGCCAACCAGGTCGGCGTGCCGGCCCGGGTGGTCCTGGGCGCGGTCGTCGGCTCCGACGGCACCGTCCAGGGCAAGGACATGCACGCCTGGGTCGAGCTGAGGATGTCGGACGGGTCCTGGGCCACCCTGGACTGGTCCGAGTTCATGAACACCGAGAAGCCGCCCGAGCAGAATGCTCCCCAGCCCGAGGAGCTCGTCACCGGCAAGGTCGTCCCGCCGCCGGCGCCCGTACGCCCGCCCGCGACCTCCGGAGACCCGCTGGACGAGTCGGTCAACCAGAAGGCCAACTCACGGCCCGACGGGTTCACGCTGCCCGGCTGGCTGATCGCCGTCTTCACGTACGTCGGCATCCCGCTGCTGCTCATCGCCGCCGTGTGCGGGGCGATCATCGGCGCCAAGATCTGGCGGCGACATCGCCGGCGGACCCGCGGGACCCCGGTCGCCCGACTCTCCGGTGGCTGGCGCGAGACGCTCGACCACGCCCGTGACTTCGGGGTCGGGGTCCCGGCCGGTGGCACCCGCCGCGAGCAGGCCTCCGTGCTGTCGGCGTCCCCGGGGATGGACGGTGCGCCGGGGCTGGCCCTGCTCACCGACACCACCATGTTCGGCGAGGCCGGACCCGACGATGCCGAGGTCGCCGCGTTCTGGGAACAGGTCGGGACGCTTCGCTCGTCGGTCTCCGACTCGCGCACTAGATGGCAGCGGATCCGGGCGGCGATCAACCCGCTCTCGCTGGTGCCCGCCCGGCTGTTCCGGAAGCGCTGAGTCAGTCCCCGAGTCCGTAGTCCCTGATCCACTCCGGGGTGATCCGGAGGATCTCGCGCGACATGCCCTTCATGGGCGGGTCCACGTCCGTGAGCGCCTCGGCGGTGCCGCGGATCTCGACCATCCGCGGCCTCCACGGGTTGGTGGAGGCGAGATCGTCGACCACGAAGGCCACCTGGTGGTGCTTCTGGGCGTTCCTGAACTTCCGTGACCTGCCCATCTGGTGGCCGCCGATGAGGATCCGGTGCTCCTCGTCGATCTTGAACCCGACCGGGTTGTTCTGCAGGCCGCCGTCGGGGGCGAGGGTCGCCAGCCGTCCGAGGAGCTGGGTGCGGAGGTAGCGGAGCTGGGTGTCGGTGAACTTCATGGCTCCAGCATCGATGCTCACGTCGAGTTGAGGTCAAGGGTCTGCGAGCGCGGGTAGCGGAAGGCGTACGTCCGGAACCGGGCCTAGCGTGAGCGCCATGGCCACCACCGATGTCAGCCGGCCGGTCGACATGACCCCGGTCATGGACGAGACCGGAACACTTCTCAGCACCCTCGACCGCATCCGGCGCACGTTCGCCTGGAAGTGCGGCGGACTTACCGACGAGCAGCTGCGCCAGCGGCTCGAGCCGTCCCGGATCACCCTCGGCTGGCTCCTCAAACACCTCGCGTTCCTCGAGGACCACTACTTCACCGCGATCCTTGCAGGCAAGGGCTACCCCGACGTCTGGGACCGCTACGACCCCAGCCAGGAGGGCTGGGATCGGAGGACCGAGGCGGACGACACCGCCGAGGGCCTGATGGCCCTCTGGGAAGGCGCGGTCGCCCGGTCCCGCCGCTCGACCGCCGAGGCCCTCGACCGCGACGGGATGGACACCCTCGCGAACAACCCCGAGTGGCAGGTCGAGGCCAACGCCCGCCGCTACGTCGCCGACATGATCGAGGAGTACGCCCGCCACACCGGCCACGCCGACCTCATCCGCGAGTCCATCGATGGCCTCGTGGGCGAGGACCCACGCGACTGAAAAGCGGCGTAGAAAAATTCTACTTCGTTGGCTATCGTGGATGTATGAGCGAAGTACGCGTGGGGGAGCTGAACCAGCAGACGGGCCGTGTGCTGAGGCGCGTCCAGAATGGCGAGTCATTGCTGGTCACGGATCACGGCCGCCCGATCGCGGTGATCTCGCCTGCGCCGAAGAGCAAGTTCGACCAGATGGTGGCTCTTGGTCAGATCCGCAGGCCCACGGGCACGGGCGGCGGATGGAGGTCTGTGAGGGCCGTGTCGCGGGACGAGGACCTGGACGTGGTCCTTGCAGAGCTGCGTGAGGACAGCATCTGATGCTGGTCTATGTGGACACCTCGGCGCTGGGCCGGATCCTGCTGGGTCATGCCGACAGGCCAGCGTTGGAGGACTACCTGGACAGTGTCCTGGAGCGCGGCGATCGCCTGGTCTCGTCGGACGTCCTGAGCATCGAGCTGGCTCGGCTCCGCGTGCGGATGGATCTCGATCCGGTGGACGTCGAGCGAGTCTGCGAAGACGTCCATTTCATCGGCATCCTGCCCGAAGCCGTCGAGTCGGCGAAGGACATCAAGCAGTCGCTCAAGTCGCTCGATGCCATCCACCTGGGCACCGCTCTACTGCTGGCCGATGAAGCCGAAGGAGAGGAAGCGGTCGAGCAGGTGGTGACCTACGACAAGCGGATGGCCCAGGTCGCCGAAGAGCTCGGCTTCGAGGTGATCAGCCCAGGGCGACCGTGAGGGCGAGGAGGGTCGCGGGGTCGTCGAGCCGGTCCCCGTACACATCGCGCAGCTGACCCATCCGGTAGCGGACGGTCTGGGGGTGGATGAAGAGGTCGGCGGCGACCTCGTCGCGCCGGCCCTGGTGGAGGAGCCAGGAGCGGAGGGTCTCGGTGAGCTTCTCGGCGGTGGCGGGGCGCAGGTCGGCCAAGGGAGCGAGAACCTGGGCGCGCAGGTCCTCGCGGGCGTCGGTGTCGGCGGAGAGGACCAGCTCGACGAGGTGCTGCTCGGTATCGGAGCCGAGGCCAGCGCTCTGGGCGCGGCGGGCGCGCTCGTAGGAGACCCGGGCCTCGCGCCAGGGCTTGGCCGGCCCGGCGACCGACCGGCGACCTTCCAGTGCCTTCATCAGCGCCCGGCGCCGACGACCGTGTGCGTCCGGGACGAGCAGCAGGGTGTGGTCGTCGAGGTCACGAAGGTCGTCGTGCTCGAGGGTGCCCTGGTTGACCTTGGCGAGGATGGTGCCGACCTGGGAGTTGGGGACCAGCACGGCGGTCAGCGTGCTGGGTGGGGTCCACTCGGCCCGTACGGCCGCGTCGTCGAGCTCCTCCGGCGTCGTCTCGGCCAGCAGCTTGCGGGCGAGCCGCTCGCGCAGCTGCCGGCGTACGCGTCCGGTCGTGGCGCGCTCGTCGGCGTGCCCGGCCGCCGAGGCCTCCGAGATCTCGTCGATCCAGGCGAAGACCAGCGCGGAGAACTCCACCAGCATCGCTGGTGCCATGCCGCCCTCGACGGCCTTGCCCGCGAGCTCTCGCCAGGCCACGCGGGCGCCGATGCGGTAGGCGGCCAGCAGAGCCTCCATCGTGCGCCCGCTCCTGGCCTCGCCTCGACCCAGGTCGTAGGCGCCCTGGAGGGCCGGCGGGGTCGCGGCCGAGACGTCGGCCGGAAGGCTCGCGCCCGACGCGAGCGAGAGGAAGCCGCCCAGGGCCACGCCCACCGCGGTGCGGATGGTCTCGCCCATGTGCCCTGAGAGCGCGTCCTGGTAGGGAGGCACCTCGGCGATGATCGCGGCGACCACGTCCTCGCCGACCTGGGGGAGCACGGCGCGGATCGAGGCGACGACCTCAGGCGTCAGATGCACGTCATAGGACGAAAGAGCGGCCACATCTCGGGAACTTTTGTTCGTCACGTATAAATCCGCCTATCAGATTCACGTCGCTAACACAGGAGTTTACCTCGAATAAGTAGCACCATGGATGCATGGCTGAGATCTCTACATCCCCCGCCCTGTTCGCCCCTGGTGGGCCCAGGCGACCCGCGCTGCGGGAGAGGCTCTCGCGCAAGGTGTGGGAGGTCGCCGAGAAGATCGCCACGCCGCTGGCGCCGGCCGACTACCTGGACATGTTCAACCCCCTCCGACCCGGTGCTGACCTGCGAGGACGCGTCGTCAAGGTCACCCCGGAGACCGCCGACGCGGCCACCATCGAGATCAAGCCGGGCGCCGACTGGAACGGCCACACCCCGGGTCAGTACGTCCGCGTGGGCGTCGACGTCAACGGCGTACGCCACTGGCGGGCCTACTCCCTGACCCACGGTCCCCGCAAGGACGGCCTCATCTCGATCACCGTCAAGGCCGTGCCCGACGGCAAGGTCTCCAGCCACCTGGTGCGCCGCCTGCACCCCGGCAAGATCGTCCACCTCGAGCAGGCCGCCGGCGACTTCGTCCTGCCCAGTGACCTGCGCGGCCACAAGTTTCTGATGGTCACCGCCGGCTCCGGCGTGACCCCTGTCATCGGGATGCTGCGCAACCTCTTCCCGGTCACCGACGAGGGCGTCGTCGAGCACCAGCGGCTCGACGTCACGGTCGTCCACGTCGCCCCCAGCCGCCCGGACTCGATCTTCATCCGCAACCTCGAGTCCCTCGCCGAGGCCGGCGCGATCCGCCTCGTCACCCGCTACACCGGCACCGAGGGCCGCATCGACATCGACACCCTCTCCGAGCTCGTCCCCGACCTGAGGGAGCGCAAGGCGTACGCCTGCGGTCCCGCCGGTCTCCTCGACAGCCTCCAGGCCTGGTACGACGAGGCCGGGCTGCCGATCCAGACCGAGCAGTTCCGGCTGGCCACCGTCGTGACCAGCGAGGGCGGCACCGTCGCCTTCACCGGCAAGACCGTCGACGCACCTGGTGACAGGCCGATCCTCGACGCCGCCGAAGAGGCCGGCGTCCTCATGCCGAGCGGATGCCGTATGGGCATCTGCTTCGGCTGTGTGCTCCCGATGAAGGAGGGCGCCGTCCGCGACCTCCGTAACGGCGAGCTCACCGTCGCCCGCCCGGGTGAGACCGGCCCCGAAGGGGTACCCATCCAGACCTGCATCTCCGCCGCCGCCGGCGAGTGCGTCATCGACCACCCTGCCTCCTGACCCCCCACAAGACGAGAGCGAGACAGACATGACCATCGCACCTGACGCTCCGGCCTACACCGGCCCGATCGCCCACCTGACCCGCGACGACATCGAGCAGCTCGGCCGCGAGCTCGACGCCATCCGCCAAGAGGTCATCGACACCCGCGGTGAGCGGGACGCGGCCTACATCCACAAGGTCATCAAGATCCAGCGCTCGCTGGAGCTCGGCTCCCGTGCCGTCCTGCTCGTGAGCATCTTCCCGCCGGCGTTCGTCGTCGGCACCGTCGGTCTCTCGATCGCCAAGATCCTGGACAACATGGAGATCGGCCACAACATCATGCACGGCCAGTGGGACTGGATGCGTGACCCGAAGATCCACTCCACCGTGTGGGAGTGGGACAACGCCTCGACGAGCGAGGGGTGGAAGCACTCCCACAACGAGCTGCACCACACCTACACGAACATCGTCGGCAAGGACAACGACCTCGGCTGGGGCATCATGCGCGTCGACGAGGAGCAGCGCTGGACCCCGTCGAGCCTGTTCCAGCCCGCGATGAACTTCATCAACATGTGCATCTTCGAGTACGGGATCGCGGCCTACGACCTCGAGCTCGGCCGGGTGATCCGGCAGAAGAAGAAGGGCCGCCGTCCGACCGCCGAGTGGCAGCTGGCGGCGAAGCGTACGGTCGCCAAGATCCGCCGCCAGGCGTTCAAGGACTACGTCGCCCACCCGCTCGTCTCGATGGTCACCCTGTCGGGCCCGACGACGCTGCTGGCCAACGTGATCGCCAACTTCACCCGCAACGTCTGGACCCACTCGGTGATCATGTGCGGTCACTTCCCCGAGGGTGTCGAGACCTTCGAGCTCAAGGACATCCCGGAGAACGAGACCCGCGGTGAGTGGTACGTCCGGCAGATGCTCGGCTCGGCCAACATCTCCGGCTCGAAGTTCCTGCACGTGATGAGCGGCAACCTGTCCCACCAGATCGAGCACCACATCTTCCCGGACCTGCCCTCGAACCGCTACGCCGAGATCGCTCCGAAGGTCCGCGCGCTCTTCGACAAGTACGGCCTCAACTACCACACCGCGCCGATGCCGCAGCAGGTCGCTTCCGCGTGGCACAAGGTCGTGCGCCTCTCGCTGCCCAACGGCTTCCTCGAGTCCACCAACGTGCGCAACGCCCCCAAGCAGGTCGTCAAGCTGGTGAAGGCGGTCCGTGGCGACACCCGCACCCGCCGCCGCCTCCTGAAGGAGTTCGAGGCAGCCGGCGCCGCCTCGGTCGGCAAGGCGATCTGAATCGATACGACGGGACGTTCTTGTCGGTCCACCCGCGGGTAACCGGCAAGAACGTCCCGTCGTATCAGTTCTCGGTCAGACGTCGTACGCGCCCGACTTGATGTCGTCCATCAGGGTCGGGCCCTTCGGGTCCCAACCCAGGGTCTTGCGAGTGATCTCGGACGAGGTCGGTAGATCCAGGCCGAACATCATCGCCATCCAGCCGAAGTGGTCCGGGGCGTCCTCCGGGTCGATCGAGCGCACCGGCAGGTCCAGACGCTGGCCGAGGGCCGCGGCGATCTCGCGAGTCGGGATGCCCTCCTCGGCAACCGGATGTGCGCGGAAGCCTGCTGGTGCCTTCTCCAGTGCGAGCCGCACCAGGTGTGCAACGTCGGGCCGGTCGGCGGATGCCCAGCGGTTGTCGCCGTCGCCGATGTAGCCGGACACCCCTCGCGTCCTGGCGACCTGAGCCAGGTAGGTGACGAAGCCGGGGTCGCCGGCGCGGCCGTGGACGATCGGAAAGCGCAGCGCCACGGGGCGTACGCCCTTGTCGGCATAGCTCAGGGCGAGGTTCTCGCTGCCGCCACGCATCGAGTCGGGGCCGTGGAAGGGGCTGGGGTCCTCCTCCGTGGCGGTGCGGCCCGGGGCTGCTCCGGCGGCGCCGCTGGCGAACAGGAATGCCTTGTCGCTGCCCTCGAGGGCCTCGAGCATGGCGCTCACCGCGGCACGCTCGGTCCGTCCGGCGGCATCGTAGTTGTCGAAGTCGTGATTGAACGCCAGGTGGATGACGGCGTCGGCCCCCTTGGCTGCGGCCGCGAGCGAGGCGGGGTCGTCGAGCGAGCCGCGCTGTGCGGTCACGCCCTTGGCCTCCAGCGCCGCAGCGCTGGCGTCGGATCGGGCCAAGCCGGTGACGGCGTAGTCGTTGGCGAGGAGCTCGTCGGTGACGGCAGAACCGATCCAGCCGGAGGCTCCGGTGACGAAGATGTTCATCGAACTTCCCTTCATGTCAGTAACTGACATCAACATAGCACGCGATGTCAGAAACTGTCATCGCGTAGACTGGTGGCATGGGTCGTTGGGAGCCGGACGCGCGAGGTCGGATGCTGGATGCCGCCATCGAGCTGTTCACCGAGAAGGGCTACGACAAGACCACCGCCGGCGACATCGCCGCCCGGGCCGGGGTCACCGAGCGCACCTTCTTCCGTCACTTCGCAGACAAGCGTGAGGTGCTCTTCGCCGGCCCGATCACGCTCGACGAGATGGTGACCAAAGCAGTGGCCGCCGCCCCCGCGGACGCGACGCCGCTGCGGATGGTGCTCGACGGCGTACGTCAGGCCGCAGTCGAGCTCAGCGCGGTCCGCAGCCGGGCGCAGGCGGCCCAGCGGGCCCGGATCGTCGAGGCGACCCCCGCCCTGCAGGAGCGTGAGCTGCTCAAGATGGCTGCGATGGCGACCGCGGCGCAGGCCGCGCTCACCGACCGCGGCGTGGGCGAACCGACTTCCGGGCTGGCCGCCTACAGCGCCGTCGCCGTCTTCCAGGCGGCCTTCTCCCGGTGGGTGTCCGGGGCCACCGACCTCGGTCTTCCCGAGTGCGTCGACGAGGCGGCCGCCGCGCTGCGCGACCTCCGCTAGTGCACACCTGGGTCACACCTCCACCACGGTGACGAATGTCGTATGGACATCACCCGCCGGGACCGGTAGACAACTAGGCACTATGGAGAACCAGCTGATTCCCGGAACTGAGTCGCGGACCGCGGTGCGGAGCTATGTGACCGCCAACGAGCCGAACCCGTCGGCGCTCGCCGAAGGCCTGTGGGTGCTGCCTCCCGACGTGCTGTCCAGCGGTGACCGCGCGGTCCTCTTCGACCAGTACAAGCTCTACGTCGCCGAGGCCGAGCGGCTCAGCGTGCGGCGCACGCTCACCAGCGCGTTCCTGCTGGTCCTCAACGTCGGGCTCCTGGTCGCAGGCACGGCGCTCGTCGCCAGCGCGCCCGAGCGGCCGTGGATCTTCACGGTCGCCCTGATCGCCGCCCTCGGCTCATGCCTCGGCTGGTTCTGGATCATCCGCTCCTACCGGCAGATGGCGAGCGGGAAGTACTCCGTCATCTCCCACCTCGAGAAGCAGCTCCCCGCGGCACCTGGTGTCGCGGAGTGGTCGGCCGTCGGCCTAGGTCGCGACAGCTCGCGCTACCTGCCGATGAGCAACGTCGAGGTGTGGGCGCCCGCGCTCTTCGGGTTCTGCCACCTCGCGACGTACGCCCTGCTCTACCTGCCCTAACGCTGGTTGAGCCGCCGGAGCCGCTAGGCGGAGGCGTGTCGAAACCAACACCTCACGCGAGCGTACGAACCTTCAGCGCCGTCTCCCCGTCCGGCCCGACGGCGTAGGCGACTCCGTCGGGCCGCTCGCTGATCGCCTCGACCAGCTCGCCGTCGCGCCACAGCAGGGCGACGCCGTCATCGGCCGCGTAGCCCGAGGGCAGTGCTCCGGAGCCGATGAACCGGACGTACGTCTCGCGCCGGTCCTCCTCGCCCAGGTAGTGCGGGCAGAACGAACCGGGGAGGAAGCCCAGGCCGTCGGGGAGCGGCGCGGTGGGGCCGAAGGAGTCGGTCGAGGACGCCTCGTACCAGCAGTTGGCCCCAGCCGAGATCCCGGCCAGGATCGTCCCGCCGGCGGCCTTCTCCAGCAGAGCGGGCAGCCCGTGCAGCCGCCACACCGCGAGCAGGTTGGCGGTGGAGCCGCCGCCCACGTAGACGATGTCCTGCTCGAGCAGCTGCTCGAGGTCGTTGATCGGGAGGGCGTACCCCTCGGGCGCCTTGTTGAACAGAGACAGGACCTTCGCCTCGGAACGGTCGGCGTACGCGGCGAGGAACTTGTCGTGATACGTGTCTGCGTCCCCGCTCGCGGTGCCGATGAAGCAGACCTTTGGCCGCTCCTTGCCGGTCAGCCGGTTCAGCTCGGCATCGATCGGCGAGAAGTCCCGCCCGTGCACCTCCGGCATCGAGAAGCCGCCACCGCCCATGGTCAGGATCGTTCCGCGCATGGCGTGAGTGTAGGGACAGAGAAGGCCCCGCCGGAAAGTAGTTTCCGGCGGGGCCCTCGAGTGGTGCTGCGTGCTTACCTGACCTTGACGGTCACCGTCTCGGTGATCGCCTCGTTCTTCCGGTCACCCGAGTAGGCCACCTGGTAGGTGTGCGTGCCGCGGCTCGCCCGGAAGGTCGCTTCCTCCCACTTCAGGCGGAACCGGCCGACGCGCTTGCCGTTCTCGGTGACGACGATCTCGCCGGAGGCGCGCTCGCCGTCGACGGTGATCTCGACCTTGCCCTTCTTGGGCGAGGTGGCGGAGATCTCCGGGACCGCCTTCTCGGTGCAGTAGCTCACCGAGACGTTGTCGACGGCCCAGCCCTCGACGCCGTTGCAGCCGTCGCGACCGAGGTCGAAGCGGAACTGCACGGTGTCACCGGCGTCGGCGATCGCGTCGAGATCGACGATCGTCGTGCCCCACTGACCGGTGAACTTGCCACCGTCGGTGCCCGTCCAGGCGGGCTCACTGGCGAGGTAGCCGCTGTCGGGGTCCATCGTCGCGCCCGGTGCGTTGAACAGATACGCGGCCTGGTCGACGAGCGCGAAGTCCCCGCCGTTGACCGACACCTTGACGTTGCCGCCGTCCCAGCTCGACTCGGTGCGTACCGAGTGGTCGAACGTGAAGCGAGGCGTCAGACCCGCGGGCACGGTGATCTCCGGGGAGATCAGGCCGTTGCGGCTGGTGATGTCACCGGCCGGGTCACCGCACTGGCCCTCGACGGGGTCGGGGCCCCACGCGGCCTTGGTCTCGTTGCCCTCGACGTCGCTCAGGGTCTCCCAGGGGTAGTCGTTCCCGGGAACCAGGGACTCGGCGTCCTGGGTCCAACCGGTCAGACCGTCCTCGAAGTCCTCGGTGTAGGTGGTGACCTCGTTGGTGCCCTCGCCACACAGGGCGGGGGTGTTCGGGTCGAGCATCGGGCCGAAGTTGCACTGGACCGGCTCGTCGGCGAGCTCGGTGGCCGTGTTGGCCGCCACGACCGCCGCACAGTCAGTGGCCGTGATCGGCTCGAGAGCCGGCGCCGCGGCCTCGCCACCCGGAGTCTCGCCGCCGCCGGTCTGCGGCGTCGAGGTGCCCAGGGTGAGCTTCTTCAGCGTCGTCACACCCACCAGGTCGGCGCACGAGGAGACCATCGCCTGGGCGTACTCGGGGAAGCCCGAGGTCGGCGTCAGGTAGTTGGTCTGCGCGTGCCAGATCAGGTTGGCAGCCTTGTCCAGGCCGATGCT
The DNA here is from genome assembly GCF_042730435.1 of Nocardioides sp. NPDC059952. NCBI lineage: Bacteria > Bacillati > Actinomycetota > Actinomycetes > Propionibacteriales > Nocardioidaceae > Nocardioides > Nocardioides sp. NPDC059952. The sequence continues at coordinate 39,055 of NZ_JBHWLY010000029.1, forward strand.
CGGCACGGTGACGTCGTTGTAGGCGCCGCCGTCGACCAGCAGGGCGTAGTGGTGGTTGATGACACCGGAGTTGCTGTGTACGCCGCCGGAGTCGGTGGTGTCGCAGTGGTACTCCTCGTCGGACACCTTGCCCGGGTCGCCGTAGCAGGTCGGGTTCCACATGTCGCGGATCGCGCCGCCGAAGGCGGTCGAGTCCTCACCCATCAGCCAGCGTACGGACTCGTCCTTCGACTCGGTCGAGGTGTCCTTGATGGTGATGTTGACCGGGCCGGTGGCGTTCTTGATCTTCTGGCCGGTGGCGTAGTCGGTCGTCGCACCGTAGATGTCGGCGTTGCCGGCGATCGAGCCGATCGGCTGGCCCTCCAGGAAGCCGATCACGATGCCCTCGGCGCCGGCGGCGGACGCGTTGGCGACCTTCTGGGTGAAGGCGCAGACGCCGCGGTCGACGAAGACGAACTTGCCGGCGATGTCGGCGGCGTTGGTGAAGGCGCCACAGCCGTTGGTCGGGCTGCCGTCGGCGGGGTCGTCCTGGCCCACGACGATGTCGGAGGTCACGCCCGCGGTCGGGAAGACCGGGCCGAAGCTGGCCGCGGCGGCCGGGCAGGCGCCCGCGACGTCGGCGGGGGAGTTGATGGTCAGCTCGATCGCGCCGCGCGTGGACGAGGAGCAGTGACCGTCGGTGCGGGCCACGTCGTCGGTGGTGTTCTCACGCGCGTTGATGAAGTCGACCGTGTTGCCCCACATGTCGGAGTAGGCCTCGTTGAGCGCACCGGGCTGCCACTGGTAGATCAGACCGGAGGTGTACTCGGTGTAGGCGTGGCCCCACTCGTGCGCCACCACGTCGTCCGAGGTGACCCCGGAGCAGTAGTTGGTGGTCGCGCCGTTCCAGTTGGCGTTCGGGCACGAGATCGCCGGGTCGTTGTTGACCGTGACCATCTTCGCGCCGTTGCCGTCATAGGAGTCGCGGCCGAAGGTGTTCTTGTAGAGCCAGTAGGACTCGCCGGTGGTGGCGACCTCGTTGGCCTGGTCCTGGTCGAGCGTGCCCGGGAAGGCGTCGTTCTCGACCCAGACGGTCGCGTCGTCGCCGGTGTCGGGCGTGTTGTGCTTCTCGACGAGCTCGCGGTCGGTGGCCGAGTGGAGCATCGAGTAGCGGTTGACCGGCTTGCCGCTGGCGGCGTCGAGGACGACGGTCTCGCGCACGGTGGACCGGTTGGACACCTCGATCACCCAGGCGAGCAGGCTCTTGCCGTCCACGCCCTGGGCGGCGCCCATGCGATAGATGTTGAGGTCGGCCTTGACGACCTTGGCGCCGGTGGTGTCGACGGTGCCCTCGCCGTGGGCGTCGGCCGGCTTCGACTTCACCAGCTCGAGCGCCTTGGCGGAGGCCTTCTCCTTCGACCACTTCGGGGTCGTGCTGAGGTCGAGGTTCGGGGCGGCGAAACCGTTGACCGAGGTCAGGTCGCCGGCCTTGTCGACGTGGGCCTTCAGGACGCCGCCGAAGACCGGGACGTCCTGGTAGGTCTGCTCGAACTCGACCGTCCAGCCGGCCGGGGTGGTGCTGACCGCTGACTGGTCGAGCTGGCCGGCCTCGGCGCCGAAGACCGAGGCGTACTTGTCGAGGTATTTGCGTGCCTTCTCGGCCGCATCCGACTTGCTGTCGGCGGAGACGCCGGGCAGCAGGTCGCCCTTGGTGGACGCGTAGCCGATCTGGCCAGTGGCGCCCTCCTTCTTGAGCGTCACGGTCTGGTCGGCATCGGCCTTGAGCTGGTCGATGCCGCCGGGATCCGGTTTGGCCGCGACCGCGGCGACGGGGGTGATCACCAGGCTTGCCGTGACGAGCGCAAGGCTGATTCCTTGCTTTCCGAGCTTCACGGGTTGCTCCTCTCGGGGATTCGCCGCGTCAGGTCGCGGCGATTTCGCATCGTAGAGAGATTTGCGACGAAGAGGGGCGTAAACGCGAATCACGAGTCCGAAACGATTCGTCCTCGGGAGATTCTCTCCGGGAGCTCAGGGGAGATCTAAGGTAGTTGCCCGATGTGCGGGCCTACCTCAGGAGCAGATTCTCGTTAGGTGCCCTTGGAGATCATCCCGCCTCTGTACGCCGCCGGCCTGCCGTGCCACGGAGACGACTCTGCGTTGTGGTTCTCAGAGTCCCCCGCCGCCCTCGAGGTCGCCAAAGACCGCTGCCTCGACTGCCCGGTGATGCGTGAGTGTCTCTCCGGTGCTCTGGCCCGCTCCGAGCCGTGGGGCGTCTGGGGCGGCGAGATCGTCGAGCGCGGCCAGGTGGTCACCCACAAGCGCGGCCGCGGCCGCCCGCGGCGCCAGGCCGCCTAGCCGTGTGCTGACTCCAGCCCCAGGTCGGCGGCGAGCTTCGCGATCTGGTCGGGTGCTGCGTACGCCTCGATCTCGGTGACCTGCCCGTCGACCACGGTGAAGCCCATGACGCTGAACAGCTTGCCTCGGAGGGTGACGGCCACGCCGGCCAGGCCGTTGACGAGCGCGGGGCGGGTGATGCGCTCGGCGTGGGCGTACATGGCCGCGTTGCCTGCCACCGTCTCGGCGCCGCGATAGGTCGTGACCCCGGAGCCGGCGTCGGCGCGCAGGACGACGTCGGGATGGAGCACGCCGACCAGACGGGCCAGGTCGCCCTCCTGCGCAGCGGCGAAGAACGCGTCCACCACCTCGCGCTGAGCGCTGATGCCGTGACTCGGTGCGTGCCCTTGCACGCGTCGACGCGCACGGCTGGCGAGCTGACGGGTGGAGGTCGGAGAACGGTCGAGCATCCCCGCGATCTCGTCGAAGGGCACGGCGAAGAGATCGTGGAGCACGAAGGCCAGCCGCTCGTCAGGGGAGAGCTGTTCGAGCACCACCAGCAGCGCGATGCTGACCGAGTCGGCGAGCATCGCCCGCTCGACCGGATCCTGTGGCTCAGCGTCGTCGAGGACGACCGTGGGGTCGGGCAGCCCGGCCTCGAGCGGCACCTCGCCACGGGTCTTGCGGGAGCGCAGCATGTTGAGGCAGACCCGCGCAGTCACCGTCGTCAGCCAGCCGCCGAGGTTGTCGATCTCGTCGGTCTCGCTCCGGCTCAGCCGGAGCCAGGCCTCCTGCACCGCGTCCTCGGCCTCCGTCGCGGACCCGAGCATCCGGTAGGCCACCCCGAACAGGTGCCGGCGCTCGTCCTCGAAGCGCTCGGCCAGCCAGCTCTGTTGCATCGTGTGTCCTCGGGTTCTCTGGGTCGGGTCTCTGGGACCTGGTCTCTGGGTCCGGGGCAGGTGGCCCCATCAGACCTGACACGTGAAGCAGAGCAGATGTGACCGATCCGGCCAAAGAACTTTTTCTTTCCCCGATCTGTCACATCCGTTCGGGCTACCGGTTCAGAGATGACATGAGCAACCGAATGAAGAACCCGACAGAAGTTTTCCCGCAGGCGCTCAAGGGCGTCATGAACCTCCTGGGAGCAGTCTCCGCCGGCGGGCTGCCCGAGACCACCACCGAGCTCGTCGCCATCCGGGTGAGCCAGCTCAACGGCTGCGCGGCCTGCCTCCAGGGCCACGCCACCCGCCTCGACGCCGTCGGTCTGCCGATCGAGAAGGTCGTCGGTCTGCCGGCTTTCCGGGAGTCCCCGTTCTTCGACGAGGCGGAGAAGGCTGCGCTCGCCCTGGCTGAGGCCGTCACCCGTCTCGCTGACGCCGAGGACCCTGTGCCCGACGAGCTCTGGCGCGAGGTCACCAAGCACTACGACGAGAAGCAGGCCGCCGCCCTCGTCCTCTGCATCGCCACCCACAACCTCTTCAACCGTGTGAACGTGACCGTTCGAGAAGACCCCTCGGACCCCAAGTGGGCCCGCTGACGGGCGGTCAGGCCAACGCCGCGGAGACGACCGCCTTGGCCTCCTTCTGCACCTCGGCCAGATGGTCGGGCCCGCGGAAGGACTCGGCGTAGATCTTGTAGACGTCCTCGGTCCCGCTCGGGCGGGCGGCGAACCAGGCCGACTCGGTGGTCACCTTCAGGCCACCGATCGCCGCGCCGTTGCCCGGTGCCTCGGTGAGCTTGGCGGTGATCTCCTCACCGGCCAGGGTGGTCGCGGTGACGGCGTCGGGGGAGAGGGCGGTGAGCTTGGCCTTCTCCTCCCGTGCTGCGGGGGCGTCGATCCGGGCATACGCCGGCTCGCCGTGCTCGGCGACGAGCTCGGCGTAGCGCTGCGACGGCGACTTCCCGGTGCGCGCCAGGATCTCGGAGGCGAGCAGGGCGAGGATGATGCCGTCCTTGTCGGTGGTCCACACGGTGCCGTCGAAGCGCAGGAACGAGGCGCCCGCCGATTCCTCGCCGCCGAAGCCGAACGAGCCGTCGATCAGCCCCGGCACGAACCACTTGAACCCGACCGGCACCTCGACCAGCGGCTTGTCGAGCGCACCGGCGACCCGGTCGATCATCGAGGACGAGACCAGCGTCTTGCCGATCCGTGCGGTCGCCGGCCAGCCGGGACGCGCGCCGCCGAAGAGGTGGTCGATCGCGACCGCGAGGAAGTGGTTGGGGTTCATCAGCCCGGCATCGCGGGTGACGATCCCGTGCCGGTCGGAGTCGGCGTCGTTGCCCGTGGCGATGTCGAACTCCGGGGTGCTCTCCAGGAAACGAACCAGCTCCGCCATCGCGCTGGGGGAGGAGCAGTCCATCCGGATCTTGCCGTCCCAGTCCAGCGGCATGAACCGCCAGGTCGGGTCGACCAGCTCGTTGACCACGTTGAGGTCGATCTTGTGCCGCTCGGCGATCTCGCCCCAGTAGGCGACCGAGGCCCCACCCAGCGGGTCCGCCGCGATGCGCACCCCGGCATCGCGGATGGCGGCCAGGTCGACCACGTTGGGCAGGTCGTCGACGTAGGAGCCCAGGAAGTCGTACGCCTCGGCCTTCCGCCTCGCGGCGGCGAACGGCACCCGCTTGACGCCGGAGAGCCCGGCCCGGATCAGCTCGTTGGCGCGGGCGGCGATGACCTTGGTCGCGTCCGAGTCGGCGGGACCGCCGTGGGGCGGGTTGTACTTGAAGCCGCCGTCGGAGGGCGGGTTGTGGGACGGGGTGACGACGATCCCGTCGGCGAGACCGGGGCCGGCCAGCCGCCCGCCGTTGGCGCGAAGGATCGCGTGCGAGACCGCCGGGGTCGGGGTGTAGCCGTCGCGGTCGTCCACCAGGACGCGTACGTCGTTGGCGACCAGCACCTCCAGAGCGCTCGCCCACGCGGGCTCGGAGAGGCCGTGGGTGTCGCGCCCGATGAACAGCGGCCCGTCGAAGCCCTGCGCGGTCCGGTAGTCGACGATCGCCTGGGTCGTGGCCAGGATGTGCGTCTCGTTGAAGGCCGACCTGAGCGAGGACCCACGATGCCCCGAGGTGCCGAAGACGACCTGCTGGGACGGATCCTCCGGGTCCGGCTGCAGGTTGTAGTAGGAGGCGACCAGGTGAGGTACGTCGACCAGGTCGGCGGGCGTAGCGAGCGTTCCAGCGCGTGGGTCAGCCATGTGCCCCATCATGCCTACTGCCCCGTAATGTTCTCCTCATGCCCCTCGTCACCACCGAAATCAACGACGGCATCGCCCAGGTGCGTCTCAACCGCCCGGACAAGCTCAACGCGCTGACCCTCGAGCTGCTCCGGGAACTGGTCGACACCGCCAAGGAGCTCGGCAAGAACCACGAGCTGCGCGCGGTGGTCATCGCCGGTGAGGGGGACGCTTTCACCGCCGGTCTCGACTTCGCCTCGGTCCTGCGCGACCCGAAGAAGATCGTCGGCGCTTTCGTGCCCGTGCCCTTCCGCGGCACCAACCTCTTCCAGGAGTCGGTCTGGGCGTGGCGCCGGCTGCCGGTCCCGGTGATCGCGGCCGTCCACGGCCACTGCCTCGGCGGCGGCGTACAGATCGCGCTCGGCGCCGACTTCCGCATCGCCGAGCCCGACTCGCAGTGGTCGGTCCTCGAGGGCAAGTGGGGCATCATCCCCGACATGACCGGCATCCGGTCGCTCTCCGAGGTCGTCGGCATCGACACTGCCAAGAAGCTCACCATGACCGCCGAGCAGTTCTCCGGCGAGCGTGCCTACGAGCTCGGCCTGGTCACCGAGCTCTCCGCCGACCCGGTGGCTACCGCGACCGCCTTCGCCCGCAAGCTCTCCGAGCGCTCCCCGGACCAGCTCGCCGCTGCCAAGCGCCTCTTCAACGACACCTGGTACTCGCCCATCAAGCGCACCTTCTCCCGCGAGCGCATCGAGCAGCTCCGCCTCCTCTTCGGCGAGAACACCAAGATCGCCCGCGAGGCCGCCTTCAAGCGCGAGAAGCCGACCTACAAGCCCCGCCGCTGACCCGACTCAGCCGAGGCGTCACCCGACTCAGCCGAGGCGTCACCCCGGTCGGCCGAAGCGTCACTCGCGTCGATCGAGGCGTCATCTGATGCCTTCTCGGCCGACGTACGTGACGCCTCGGCCGACGTACCTGACGCCTCGGCCTGCGCGGCTGACGCCTCGGCGTGCTTGCGGCGACGCTTGATCTCGCCCTGGGCGAGGACGAAGGCGAGGATGACGGGCCAGACGTACTTCAGATGGTTGGCGACCCATTTCACCCATTCGGGGACCTGTACGTTCGGCAGGTCCGGCCACGGGATCGACGGCCACGGGATGCTGGGGAGGTCGGGCAGCGGCAGGTCGGGGACGTCGGGCAGGTTCGGCAGCGGGAGGTCGATGTTCGGCAGCGATATCCGGGCTAGGATCCACGCGACGACCGCCGCGACGACGATGCCGCCGACCACGCCCGCGGCGCCGCCGAGGGTCTCGATGAGCGCATAGCGCTTGGGGTGGTCGATCACCCGGCGTTCGTACGCAGCGGCCCGTGACCCCGGCTCGGGGGTGAGGTCGACGCCGCCGATGCCGGCCAGCCCGGCCAGGTCCTCGCCGGGCGCGAAGTAGGTCGCCCGCCGCGGGGTGCCGAGACCGGAGTGGATCACGAGCAGGGCGCCATGCTCCTTGCTCTCCAGCCGGGCCCGGTCGTCGGAGGTCTTCTTGGTGAGGACCTCCTCGCCGTCGACGGTCCACACGAACGTACGGATGATCTCGCCGGTCACCTCGAGATGATGGGTGATGCCGGAGATCGTCCGCGACCAGATCTGGACCTTCTTGCTCACCCTGAAGAATCTAGGAGAGGTGACACCGGGGCGGCATCGGTCGCAGGTAGCGACCGGAGTCCGACTTTGGTCAGGGGCAGGCCAATCAGGGGTAGGCGATACCAGTGGTCTGCTCGGACAGCTCCCACAGCGCCCGGGCAGCCTCCGGGTCGTGCGCCAGCCGGGTCGCGGCGACCGGCTTCGGTGCGCCCCGAGCCTCGAAGGCGTCGCCGGGCCCGACGTACGTCCCGGGCTCCAGCCCTGGGTAGGTCGCCGCCATCAGCGCAGGCCAGGCACCAGCTTCGGGAGTCTGAGCCATGGCATGGACGGCGGCCTCACTGATGCTGGCGATCGGCGCGATGAGTCTCCTGGACGTGCCGTTCGCCATGAGACGCGTCGAGGCGAGCCCCGGGTGGGCGGCGTACGCAGCGACCGGCAGCCCCGCCTTCTCCAGGCGCCGCTGGAGCTCGAAGGTGAAGAGCAGGTTGGCGAGCTTGGACTGCGAGTAGACGTTCCAGGGCGAATACCGCCCGACCTGCACGGTCGGGAAGCCCAACGGCGCCTTGCGGGCCATCTTGTGCATCATGCTCGACACGGTCACGATCCGCCCCTCGCCACTCTCGGCCAGCGGCTCCAGCAGCAGTCCGGTCAGCAGGAACGGCCCGAAGTGGTTGGTCGCCATCTGCAGGTCGAGGTCGTCCACGGTCCGTGACTGCGGTGTCGCCATCACGCCCGCGTTGTTGACCAGCAGGTGCAGCGGCCCGCCGCCTTCGAAGGTCGCCGCCGCGATCGCCTCGGCGCCGGCCCGCACCGCCTGGAGCGAGGAGAGATCGAGCGCGACCCGGTCCAGCCTGGCGCCCGGCACCTCCTCGGCCAACGCGGCGGCGGCCGCGTCGAGCTTCTCCCAGGACCGCCCCGCGAGGACCACGCGTGCCCCCGCGGCAGCGAGGCCGCGCGCGGTGAAGTAGCCGATCCCGCCCAGCGTCGGTCCGGTCACCACGGCGTTCTTGCCGGTCAGGTCAGGAATGTCGGAGGTCGTCCACGGCATGCGGCCACACTAGGCGGCCCGTCAACACAATGGACGGATTTGATCGTCGGGCCCCGCCCGATCAGCCCAGCCCACCCGCTGCGAGCCCGGCAGCGATCGCGAGCATCGTGCACCCGATGAGACAGTCGAGCACCTGCCAGGCGCGCCGGCTGGCGAGCAGCGGCCCGAGGAGCCGGGCGCCGTAGCCGAGACCGGCGAACCAGATGATGCTGGCCAAGCAGCCGCCGATGGCGAACCCCCACCGTGCCGAGCCGTAGGTCGCCGCGATCGACCCGTGGAGCACAAGTGTGTCGATGTAAACATGCGGGTTGAGCCAGGTGAAGGCGGCGGCCTTGGCGATCACCCGGGGGAGTGTCTCGCGGGGCGCATCGGCGGCATCGAGCCCCGAGGGTCGCATCGCCCGACGGAACGAGCCAATGCCGTACCAGCCGAGGAACGCCACCCCGAGCCAGCGCAGCACCTCCATCACCCACCCCGCGTGCGAGACGACCGCCCCCATGCCGCCGACCCCGGCGCAGATGAGAAGGAGGTCGGAGACCGCACACACGGCCACCACGGCGAGCACGTGCGAGCGGAGGATGCCCTGCCGCAGGACGTACGCGTTCTGGGACCCGATGGCGATGATGAGGCTGAGCCCGGTGAGGAGCCCGGCGAGGCTTGCGTTGATCACGTCGGCGACGCTAGGCGGCCAACCGACCTGCAGACCAGCGAAAGAATCTTACCGAAGATAAGCCACACTTAAGGCATGCCCGCTCTCGACCCCACTCAGCTCGAGACCCTCGTCGTGATCGCAGAGGAAGGCACCTTCGACGCCGCGGCGAGACGACTTCACATCACCCCGAGCGCCGTCAGCCAGCGGATCCGGGCGCTCGAGCGCGCGGCCGGGCAGGTGCTGGTGCGGCGTACGACTCCCTGCACGCCCACCGAGGCCGGCGAGCCGCTGATCAGGCACGGCCGACAGCTCCGCCTGCTGCTCGACGAGGCAACCGCGACCCTGAATGCCGGTGACAGCAGCGACGACACCGTCGTCGACCTTTCGATCGTGGTCAACGCGGACACCCTCGCGACCTGGTTCCGTCCGGTGCTCGATGAGGTGGCGACCTGGGATCGGACGGCGCTGCGGATCACCGTGGAGGACCAGGGCTACTCGGCCGACGCGCTACGCCGCGGGGAGGTCCTCGCTGCGGTGACCAGCGAACCGAGACCGGTCCAGGGCTGCACCGCCGAGCCCCTGGGGCGGCTCCGCTACACCCCCGGCGCGACCCCGGCGCTCATCGAGCGCCACCGCAAGGGCAGAGGCATCGACTGGGGCGCGATCCCGATGATCGTCTACAACGAGAAGGACCACCTCCAGGACGAGGTGCTGGCGGCGCACGGCGCGACCCGGCCGCCGGTGGTCCACCGCGTCCCGAGCAGCCACGACTTCCACGAGGCCATCAGGCGCGGCCTCGGCTGGGGCATGCTGCTCGACGCCCAGGCCGAGGCCGACCTCGAGAGCCGAACGACGATCCCGCTCCCGGGCGCGAAGCCGATCGACGTCCAGCTCTTCTGGCAACGCTGGCGCCTCGACTCGATCGCGCTGGACGACCTGAGCGAAGCCGTACGCCGCGCTGCGCGCGACCAGCTGCGCCCGACACGTGGCCGGCGAGCAGCTCAGCCGCGCTCGGGCGGGTAGCCACCCCCGTTGGGGCCGTTGGGGTAGCCGCCCTGCGGCGGATACTGTCCCTGGGGAGGCGGGTAGTGACCCTGCGGTCCGCCCTGATAGGGACCGGCGTCGTACTGGCGGTGCTCGACGGCCGTGGTGTGCTGCGACCGGTTGACCGACAGGAGGACCCCGATCCCGATGGCGAGGCCGCCGGCGATCACGAGGATCCAGCCCAGCGGCTCGCTCGCGATCGCGTTGGCGACGTCGTCAGGCAGGTCGACCGCGCCGGTGAGCAGGATGAGTCCGAGGACCAGCAAGATGATCCCGAGGCCGATGGTCATGAGAGAAACTCCAGACGTGTGGGGGCTGGCGCGCCACGCTACCCAGCCGGTTCAGGCCCCCATACCGTCCCCCGCATCACGGCTTGCCGCAGGTCAGGCCGTACGCCGCGACCCGGCCACGCCTCGAGCCGCGACCCCGAGCAGCACCAGCAGGAGCGCGCCGAAGGCGAGCATCGCCGGCTCGGTCGCGACGTACTGCACCAAGATCCCCAGCAGCACCACCGGCACCGTGATCCCGAGATAGGCCATCAGGAAGAGCCCGGCCAGCGCCTCGCCGCGGCTGTTCGCCGGCGCCACCGAGATCACGGTGGCGACCGCGGCCTTGAACGACATCCCCGATCCGGCTCCGGTGACGACGGCCCCGACGACCAGGATCCAGAACGTGCCCGACAGCAGGGCGCCGATGACGAGGAGCAGCCCGGTGGTCAGCGCGACCAGTCCGGTGGCGTACAGCCGATGGCGCGGCCAGCGCCCAGCCAGCACCTGGAAGAGAGCCGCGGCCCCGAAGATCGAGAACCCGACCACGCCCGCGACGGCGTGCGAGTGCATGCCCAGATCCTCGGCGAGGAACGACGGCACCAGCGAGGTGAAGAAGCCGAACATCGCGAACGCCACGAAGCTCGCCATCCCCGCGGCGAAGTACGCGCCGCGCGCGTCGGCCGGCACCCGCACCCGCTGCGGCCGGTAGGTCCACCCCGGCTGGTCGGTGTCGACCGTCTCCGGCGCCGCCACGACGGCGAGCAGCCCGAGCACCATCAGGAACGCGAAGACCGCGTACGGCGTGTAGAGCGGTCGCGGTGCCCACTCGGCCAGCGCGCCGGCGACCAGCGGGCCCAGCCCCAGGCCGCCGATGTTGGCCGCGGTCGCGACCACCTCGGCCCGGGTCGCCGACGCCTCCGGCCGCGCGGTCCGGTGCAGCTCGGCGAGATGGGCCGTCGCGGTGGCGGTCAGCATCCCGACGCCGAGCCCGGACAGCAGCCGCGCCAGCAGCAGCCAGCCGAGCTCGTGGGTCGAGAGGAAGATCAGCGCCGAGAGCACGTTGAGCAGCACCGCCGGAGCCACCACCCGCCGTCGCCCGAACCGGTCCGAGAGGTGGCCGGCGAGGAAGAGCGAGATCGCCACCCCCGCGCCGTACGTCGCGAACACCACCGTGATCACGAACGAGCCCCACCCCTGCTCGTCGACGTAGAAGACGTAGAGCGGCGCCGGCGCGGCCGCGAAGCCCATCGTCACCGCGAACAGGAACGCCACCGACCAGAACCCGCGGACGTGGTGGTGCCGCTCGGTGAGGGGCGCTGCCTGGATCGTTGTCATGCGTCCATGCTCGCCGATCCTCACGATCATCTCCAACGAATCTTATCGAAGGTAAGCATCACGATCTGCGATAGTGAGGAGCATGCAGCCGCACCAGCTGGAGTACTTCGTCGCCGTCGCCGAGACGGGCAGCTTCACCGCCGGCGCCGACCGGGTCGGTGTCGTGCAGTCCGCGGTCTCGGCAGCCATCAAGCAGCTCGAGCGCGGCCTGGGAGCGCCGTTGATCGAGCGCGGCTACCACCGCCTCGCGCTGACCGCCGAGGGCGAGGCGCTGCTCCCGCGCGCCCGCGAGGTGCTCGCCGGCATCGATGCTGCTCGCGAGGCGGTTGCCGGCGCCCATGGCCAGGTGGTCGGCACCGTCCTCTTCGGCACGCTCTCCTACACCGGCCGCTGGGACATCGCCGAGGTCCTGCAGGGCTTCGCCGCCCGTCACCCCGGCATCACCGTGCGCCTGCGCCAGACCATCTCGGGCAGCGCCACCAGCGAGGCGGACGTACGCTCCGGGGCCCTCGATCTCGCTCTGGTCTCGACGGCTGCGGCCTCGCTGCCCGGGCTGAGCCTGACCCGCATCCACAGCGACGAGCTCGTGTTCATCTGTGCACCCGGCCATCGCCTGGCGCAGGCCGGTGCCGTGTCCGCCGCCGACCTGGCCGAGGAGACCTGGGTCGACTTCCCGACGGGGTGGGGCAACCGTACGGTGGTGGACGCCGCGTTCGCCTCTGCCGGCGTCTCGCGGGCGGTCCGCACCGAGGTCACCAGCTTCGAGCTGGCGCGCAACCTCGTCTGCCGCGGTCTGGGCGTCTCGGTCGTGCCCCGCGCGTCGATCGAGGGTGACCCCGGGGTCGTCGCCGTCCCGATCGGCCTGGAGTGGTCCTTTCAGCTCGCGGTCGCGAGCAACCGACGGATCTCTGCCGCCGCCGCCCGGCTCGCCGAGGCGGTCACGGCCTCAGCGATGTGAGCAGCAGATGGCACTGCGGCCCGCCCGGAGAACCGGGCGGGCCGCAGCGTACGTGCAGATCAGGACCTGAGAATCAGAAGGCCGACTCGGGCAGATCCATGATCGAGTTGTCGATCGCCTCGGCGATCGCCCGCTCAGCGGTCAGCTTGGGCAGGTTGTAGGAGGCGAAGAACTTCGCGGCGGCGACCTTGCCGGTGTAGAAGTCCGTGTCCTTGCCGGCGTCGCCGGCCAGGGCAGCGAGGGCGATCTCGGCCTGGCGCAGCAGCAGCCACGAGACCACGACGTCGCCGACGGCGAGCAGCAGGCGCGAGGTGTTCTGGGCGACCTTGTAGATGTTGCTGATCTCCTCCTGCGAGGCCATCAGGTCGTTGAACATGTGGCCGACGATCGCGTTGACGTCCTCGAGCGCGGTCGCGAGCAGGGCGCGCGACTCCTTGAGCTCGGCGGAGCCCTCGTTGTCGAGGAAGGCCTGGATCTCGCCGGCGATCTGGCCGAGCGCGGCGCCCTGGTTCTTCACGATCTTGCGGAAGAAGAAGTCCTGGCCCTGGATCGCGGTGGTGCCCTCGTAGATCGAGTCGATCTTGGCGTCGCGGACGTACTGCTCGATCGGGTACTCCTGCAGGAAGCCCGACCCACCGAAGGTCTGCAGCGACTCGGTGCCGAGCAGCACCCAGGCGCGCTCGGAGCCGTAGCCCTTGACGATCGGCAGCAGCAGGTCGTTGACCGCGGCGGCCAGCTTGTTCTCGTCGGAGCCGTCCTCGGTGAGGACGACCTTCTCCTGCCACGAGGTCGTGTAGTAGACCAGCGCGCGCATGCCCTCGGCGAACGACTTCTGCACCAGCAGCGAGCGGCGCACGTCGGGGTGGTGGGTGATCGTGACGCGCGGGTCCGTCTTGCCGGCGGCGACGAGGTCGGCGCCCTGGACGCGGGTCTTGGCGTACTCGAGCGCGTTCAGGTAGCCGGTCGAGAGGGTCGCGATGGCCTTGGTGCCGACCATCATCCGAGCGTTCTCGATGACGTCGAACATCTGGCGGATGCCGTCGTGCACCTCGCCGAGCAGCCAGCCCTGGGCGGCCTCGCCGCCGCCGACCTGCGGGTCGCCGAAGGTGAGCTCGCAGGTGTTGGACACCTTGATGCCCATCTTGTGCTCGACGTTGGTGACGTACGCGCCGTTGCGCTCGCCGGTGAGCTCACCGGTCTCGTGGTCGAAGTGGAACTTCGGCACGAGGAAGAGGGAGAGGCCCTTGGTGCCCGGGCCGCCGACGCCCTCGACGCCCTTCGGGCGGGCGAGGACGAGGTGCATGATGTTCTCCTGCAGGTCCGACTCGGCGCTGGTGATGAAGCGCTTGACGCCGGTGATGTTCCAGGAGCCGTCCTCGTTGGGCGTGGCGAAGGTCTTGCCGGCGCCGACGTCGGAGCCCGCGTCGGGCTCGGTCAGCACCATGGTGGAGCCCCAGAGGCGCTCGACCATGATCTTGGCGATCTGCTTGTCGCGGTCGTTGCCGTTCTCGAAGACGACCTTCGAGAAGAACGGGCCGGCGGCGTACATCCAGATCGCCGGGTTCGCCCCGAGCAGCATCTCGGCGGTCGCCCAGACCAGCGAGTTCGGGGCCACCTGGCCGCCGATCTCCTCGGGAGTGTGCAGGCTCCAGAAGCCCGAATCCATCCACGCGTCATAGGACTTCTTGAACGCGGCCGGGACCGGCGCTGTGTTGGTCTTGGGGTCGAAGACCGGCGGGTTGCGGTCGGCCTCGACGAACGACTCGGCGAGGTCCTCGCGCGAAAGACGCTCGACCTCGGCGAGGATCTCCTTCGCGGTGTCGACGTCCAGGTCCGCGAAGGGACCGGTGCCGAGAACCTTGTCGGTGCCGAAGACCTCGAACAGGTTGAACTCGATGTCGCGGAGATTGCTCTTGTAGTGGCTCACTGATCCACCTTCATAACCTTTGTCGGATGTACCAGTTGCGGGAGCGCCGGTCGGCGCGGACTACTGGCGGGTAACATTAAGAATAGGCATGCGTCGGAGGGGTGGCAAGCCCGGGGCTACTGATGGGTAGGGGTCTTCGTCACAGCAGAGCGCCAGGGAAGCAGCCCGGACGAGAGCAGAAGTACGCCTCCGGCCACCGCGATCGCGATCCGCGGGCTCGTCGCCGCGGCCAGCGCCCCGGCCGCCAGTACGCCCACGGGCTGGGCGACCTTCATGGTGATCGACCACGCCGCCTGCACCCGCGACATGTGGTCGTCGGCGGTCTCGCGCATCCGGTAGGTGGCGAAGGTCGGGTTGAAGACGCCGGCGCAGAGGATCAGCCCGAAGTTCGCGGCGGTGAACCAGATGAACCCGGCCGCGCCACTCGGGGTGAGGGCGATCGGGATGGTCCACAGGGTCCGCGCGACCCCGGACCCGAGCAGCACGGCGCGCTCGCCGAGTCTGTTCGTAAGGCGGGGGGCGCACATGGCGCCGATGATGCCGCCGAGGCAGGGCAGGCCCATCGCGACGCCGTACATCCACGGTTCCATGCCGAGCTCCCGCAGTGTCAGCACGGTCTGCAGCGGGCTGGTGGCGATCACGCACGAGCCGAAGAGGGCCGCGTTGAGGAAGAGCGAGCGTAGATCGCGCCGGGCGAGGATGTAGCGCCAGCCGGCGGTCACCTCGGCCCGCCAGTGCTGCGGCTCCCTTGTCGGTGGCTGCGGTTCCGGCGTACGGATCGAGCGGATGCCGAGCGCGGAGAGCAGGTAGGTCGCCGCGTCGACGAGCACGGTCAGTGTCGGCCCGAACGCGGAGACGAGGGCGCCGCCGATCGGCGGGCCCGCGGTGAAGGTCGTCCAGAAGGTCGTCTCCAGGCGGCTGGTCGCGGCCAGCCGGGCCTCCGGCTCGACCAGCGCCTTCAGGTGGGCGCCCGAGGCTGCGGTGAAGGCGAGCTCGCAGGTCGCCGCGACGACACCGACGACGCACAGGTGCGCGTAGGTGAGCAGGTCCAGGAGCCCGGCCGCCGGGATGCTGAGCATCGCCGCGAACCGGATCAGGTCGGCGCCGACCATCGTCGGCCGCTTGTGGCGATACTCGATCCACGGCCCGAGCCGCACTCCCGCCGCAGCGGCCGCGAACCCGGACAGCGCCGCCAGCAGCGACACCTGGAACGTCGAGGAGCCGAGGACCAGCACCGCGACCAGCGGCAGGGCGCCGTAGGCGATGGTCGATCCCGCCTGGCTCGTCGCCGTCGCCAGCCAGAGCCGGTTGAAGTCCCGCCCCGGTGCGGCCGTCCTTCGATCGGCCTCCGTGACGGTCACCCGCCGACCCTATCCGGGAGGGACTCGGCGATCAGGTAGAACACGTTTCAGTTTCGGCGTACGATCGCCTGCATGATCACCTCCGACGCCATCACCTGGAACGCCCCCGACGACGACCACCCCGCACGTACGGCCGGCCAGCGCTCCTATGCCGCCGTCGCCAAGGGCGACCTCGACGAGTGGCTGACGATCTATGCCGAGGACTGCGTGCTCGAGGACCCGGTCGGGCCGTCGATGTTCGACCCCGAGGGCAAGGGCCACCACGGCCACGAGGGGCTCAAGGCGTTCTGGGAGAAGGCGATCGCCTCGGTCCACACCTTCGAGTTCGAGATCAACGACTCCTTCGCCAACCCCGAGGGCAACACCTGCGCCAACATCGGCCGGATCAAGACGAGCTTCCCCGACGGCAGCTACACCACCACCGACCTGATCATGGTCTACACCGTCAACGACGAGGGCCGCATCGCCTCCATGAAGGCCTTCTGGGAGCCGGAGCGCACGATGGCGAGCTTCACCTCGGCCTGATCGAGTTGGTCCCAGACGTTCCCGCCCTTCTACCACTCGGTAGCGGGCTCGTACGTCTGGGACCAACTCGTATGGGTCCTGGTCAGGGAGTCCAGTAGGTGCCGCCGCTTGGCGGTCCGGTCGGCAGATGACGTGTGGCCAGGCAGGAGGACGTCACGCCGGCACCGGGTTCAGAGGCGCACTGATCCGCTCCGGACTCGCCTCGCACGACATCGGCGAGCGGGCCGCCGTTCAGGCTGTCGTTCCCACCGCCCCCGAGAAGTCGATCGCGGCCGTCTCCGCCGACGAGCGAGTCGCCGTCGGGGCCGGCGGCCAGGTAGTCGGCACCGCTGAAGCCCTTGAGCCAGTCGCGCCCCGAGCCACCGTAGATCCGGTCGTTGCCTGACATGCCGTGAAGGCTGTCCCGCCCGGCGTTGCCGTAGATGAGGTCGGCGCCGCTGCCGCCGACGACGACGTCGGCGCCGTCGCTGGCGTAGATCTGGTCGTCCCCGATGCCGCCGCGGAGGGTGTCGTCTCCCGCTGCGCCCCACATCCTGTCGTTGCCGCCGCCGCCGCTCAGTGCGTCCGGGCCCTCCTCGCCGTAGAGGCGGTCGTTGCCTCCTTGGCCGTGGAGGGAGTCCCGGCCGGTGCCGCCGTAGAGGAGGTCGCCGCTGTCGGTCCCTGCTGTCGAGTCGAACGTGCCGGCGATGAAGTGTCCGGCGATCGTGTCGCTCCCGCTGCCGCCGTTGATCGTGTCGGAGCCGGTGCCACCGGTGAGCTCGTCGTCACCGGACGTCCCGTAGATCCTGTCGTTGCCCGACTCCCCGTTGGCCCAGTTGCTACCCCGGATCTCGTCGTTACCGGGGCCGGCAAGTACGCGACTCCCGCCGCGGATCCGGTCGTCTCCAGAGCCTGCGCAGACGACGTCGTTGGAGTCGGCAGCGATCGAGTCGGCGCCGGGCGTACCCAGGATGACGTCGCGGATCGCTGGGTCGGTCCGCTTCTCGCCCTTGCTCAGGTCGACGGTGACCGCCCTGTCGACGCAGCTGGTCGCGGCCACGCCGCTCGAGCTGGTGGTCAGGACGAAGGCGGGGACGATCAGGAGAGATGCCGCCGCCGCGACCGAAAGAGGTGTACGCACGGCGCACACCGTAGCGGGTATCGCTCGGCCGCGCGCCGGCATTCGTCGGGTGGCTCACGCCACCGCGTGCTCGGCGATCCACTCGACGAGCGGACGTACGGCTCGCCAGTCCTTCTTCACCTCGCCGACGAGGTCGGGGGTGTGGATGATCGGCTCGAACCCGATGGTGCGGCCGAGGTGGATGGACTTGTGGCGGAGAAGCTCGATCTTGGGGTGGTCCTTGTCGAAGCCGCGCGGGGCGGTCTTGAGGCGGTCGCCGGTGACCTCGTAGCCCTTCTTCTCCGCGACCGCGAGGCGTTTCTCCAGGTCAGCGCCGTAGTGGTCGTGGACGATGGCGTCACGGAAGGCGGCCAGCCGGGGCGGCTCGAACCAGTAGCAGCCGCCGCCGGTGCGGATCCCGCGCGGCGAGACCTCGACGTAGTAGCCCGTCTGCGGCGCCACGGCCACGAAGGCTCCCTGGTGGGTCTTGTAGGGGAGCTTGTCCTTCGAGAAACGTACGTCGCGGTAGGGCCGGAAGATCTTGGCGCTGCCGAACTCCTCGGCGAGCTCGTCGGTGAGCGCCTTCATCGGCGCGAGGACGGACTCCTTGTAGACGTGCTTGTGGGCTTCCCAGAACGACTTGGTGTTGTCGACCTCGAGGTCGTCGTAGAAGTCGAGCGCTGCCACGGGAAAACCTTCGAAAGTCACCCAGTAAGTCTAGGGCTCGTGGGTTTCAGTCATGGCGGACCATCCAGGCGCCGGTGGAGTTGTCGAGCACGACCCGAACATTCGCGTCGGCGCGGCCGTCCGCGGCATGCGTGCACAGCGAGCTGGAGCAGTAATGGCGCACGAGATGCACGCCCTCCGGTGTGCGAACCTCCAGATGCAACGAGTAGGTCGTGCTCTCGTCGGAGTGGTCGTCGTAGCCGACCACGATCGCCTCGTGCGTGGTTCCGTCCTGGAGGAGTCGCCGAGCGACGTCTGCGCGAGCGGGCGCATCCCACATGTTCGAGGTGAGCCCCGCCATGATGAGCGCTCCAGGGATGACGAGGAGCATCCACAGCCATCCCCATGGACTGGTTTCCAGGGCGGTCAGCACTCCCAGAGGGATCAGGGCAAGTGCTGTCAGTCCGGTGGGTACGGCGAGGATCCGCTGGAGTCGACCGCCTCGGCCGGTCTCCCATTCGACTTCATGAAGGTTCGCCAAGGCCACGTACGCAGCCTATCGGCGTCCGCGCAGGCGCGTCAGACGCTCGGGATCTGGATGGTGTCGGCGACCCGGCGGGCGTGCTCGGCCATCGCGCGGGCGATGTTGGCGGACTCTCCGAGGTGGCGGGAGGGGTCGAGCAGACCGGCGATCTCGCCGAGGGTGAAGTGCTCCGAGACCTCGGGGGAGTCGGCGAGGAGCGAGGCGAAGTCGAGCTCCTCGACCGCGGCGCGCTGGGCCAGCTCGAAGACGACGTCGTGGGCGACCTGGCGGCCGATCCGCTCGCCGAGCTCGAGCATCAGCGACTCGGAGCCGATCAGCCCGCCGGACAGCGCCAGGTTGGCGCGCATCCGGTTCTCGTCGAAGGTCAGCCCGGTGAAGATGACGACCAGCCGAGCCAGTACGTCCCCGGCCAGGCGAGAGGCCTGCGCGACTGCGTCCTCGAGGATGCCGGTCATCGCGCCGTTGGCCTCGTGGTCGTGGAGCATCGACTCCATCGCCGGGGCGACGAGCCCGCGCAGCTGGGTGGCGGAGGTGATCACGTCGAGCGTCAGCTGCGGGTTGCGCTTGTGGGGCATCGTCGAGGAGCCGATGGTGCCCTCGGGGATCGGCTCGAAGGCCTCGCCGAACTCGGGCTGCATCATCGAGTAGACGTCCTTGCCGATCTTGCCGGCCGTGCCACCGAGCATCCCCAGGATGGAGACCCACTCGACCATGCCGTCGTTGATCGCGCGCGAGGGCACGGGCATCGAGCCCATGTCGAGCCGGGAAGCCGTCTCGGTCTCGATGGCGCGAGCGTGGGTGCCGAAGGAGGCCATCGTCCCCGCGGCCCCGCCCATCAGGAGACGGAAGACGCGGTCCTCGACCGAACGGAGCCGGTCGACGTGGGCGGCGATCTCGTCGATCCAGATGGCGACCTTGAAGCCGAAGGTGATCGGGACCGCGTGCTGGGAGTGCGTACGCCCCGGCATCGGCACCTCGGCGCCGGCCTCGGCGACCTTCGACAGTGAGCGCAGCAGGTCGCCGAGAAGGTCGAGGATCTTGTCGTGCGCCTGGCGCAGCAGGATCAGGTCGGCGGTCTGGGTGATGTTCTGCGTGGTGGCGCCCCAGTGGACCCAGCCACCGTGCTTCGCGCCGACGACCCGGCAGAGCTCCTCGACCAGCGGGGTCAGCGGGTGGCTGTGCTCGGCGGTGGCCTTCTCGATGCGGTCCAGGTCGAGCTTGTCCAGATCGGCGGCCTCGGCGATCGCTTCGCCGGCCTCCGCGGGGATCACCTTCACGGCCGCTTCGGCCCCGGCCAGCGCCGCCTCGACGTCGAGTCGCGCCTGGAGACGCGCCTCGTAGGTGAACAGATCTCCGATGCCGTGGTCGGGGACTCGTCCGTCGGTGAATCGGCTGCTCGAGCCCGCGGGCATGGCGCGTGATCCTTTACGTGTCGTTCACACAATGATTGGAAAACAGAAACCCAATCTTAATGGACGCAACCTGCAAACACCCGCGATCGTGTGCTGCGTCACTTGGATCGTGCAAGTGAACCGAAACAGGCCGTGCCATAAGGCACGGCCCGATTCCATGGAGCGGACGACGAGATTCGAACTCGCGACGTCAACCTTGGGAATCAGATTAGCCCACCCCACAGCCACTCGTTCGTGCTTCCGTGGACCGGGATTTCGTGCTGGTTCTTCATGGCAATGATCGGCCTGGCCAAGAGTATCGGGGGCATCCTGGGGGCACGTGCGAGTGTCCGTATCGCGGGGGCGGAGCGTTGCCCATGTCCGGCACCTGGCCACCTTGGCGGGGGTCTGGGGGCTTGCCCCCACGCTGCCCAACACCATCCACCGTAGTAGCGACGCGGGGAGTGTCCCTATCGGCAGCCGCGCCTACCTCCCCCTCGTCGTCGGCCGAGTCTGGAGCCGGGATCGTCTGGATTTCGTGGAGTGGTCGGTGTCACATGCATTACTCGGCGCATGGCTGGTTACCGTAATTGCGCCAACGGAGCAGTCAGGGTGACTCTCTCCTGCGTGGCGATTGACACCACGAATTGCGCCGTTGGTGGCCCGGCGGTCTCGGGCACCGACTCGGGATCGCGGTCTAGTTGGCGGGCTGGAGTGTGGGTCTGCTGGCGAAGGGCCGGAGAGCGCACGGTGCACGGACCCCCGCCGTCGTCGTGCCGAAGAACTGGCGTGGCTCGTGAGTGAGGATCAGCGTCCTCCGCGAGTGATTGCGGTTCTAGTTGCTGGCCCTGGGGAGTGAGCGCTTGGTCTACGGACTGGGCGCTCTCCTTCGTTTTGCGCGGCACGTAGGGGACCGGCCGCCCGGCCGCACGCCCCCGGAGGCCGCCTTCCTGGGGGCATCTGAGCCCAAACAGAAACCCGCACTGCCGACGATGACGACGAAAGTGCGGGCTGACCTGCGATGGAACGTGGAGCGGACGACGAGATTCGAACTCGCGACATCAACCTTGGGAAGGTTGCGCTCTACCAACTGAGCTACGTCCGCAGGTGCGACCAGGATGTTACCCCACACACCCGGCCAGGTGTGAAACCGGTTCAGGAAAGTCGCGTCATCCGGGGATAGCGGGCCGACAGCCCCTCGCCTGCGGGACCACGGAGCATGCGGCGTACGGCCCAGGGGAGCGCGCGGGCGGCCAGCCGCCGGACCTCGCGGATGGGACCGATCAGGCCATTGGGGCCCGGTTCCTCGACGACGACCAGTGGTTTCGGGGTGGGCAGGTGGTGGCGTACGCCAAGGGTGTCGAGGACCTTGATCGTCATCAGCTGGTGGCCGGGGGCGCCCAGGAAGCCGTGGCCGTCCCAGTAGCCGGCGTCGTCGTACTCGGTCATCCGCCAGAAGTCGACCAGCGTGGCTCCCCGCCGCTGCGCGATCTCGCGCACCGCCTCGTTGTAGACCGCGAAGCGTCCGCGGAGCAGTCGCCCGACGGTGGTCGACCGCGCGCCGTAGGCGGTGAACACGAGCACCTTCGCGCCGGTCTCGGTCAGGTCGCCGATCGCCGACTCGTAGGTGGCGAGCAGGTCATCGATGTTTACATGTGGCCACATCAGGTCGACCGATCCGCCGTAGATCGTCACCACGTCCGGCTCGAGCGTGATCGCCCGCCCGACCTGCTCCTTGACGATCCGGTCGATCCCGCGGCCGCGGACGGCGAGGTTGGCATAGGTGAACTCGGGGGTCCGCTCGGCCATCACCTCGGCGACCCGATCGGCCCAGCCGCGTACGCCGTTCGGGCGACGTACGTCGGTGTCGCCGACGCCCTCGGTGAAGGAGTCGCCCAGCGCGACGTACCGGCGGTAGCCGCCGGGGATCAGCGCATCCAGTGCCATGGCTCCGATTCAATCGGGTTTACCCCGGGACGTACGACTTCGGCGCGGAATCTGTGACGCATGGGGTAGGGGTGATTCCAGAGACGCTGCCAGCGGCAACGCAGGAGCGGTACACAGCGCCCGGCTGCGTTAGGTTTGCCTCGTGCTGCTGAGCGACAAGGACATCCTGACCGAGATCAACGACGGGCGGATCGTCATCGACCCCTGGGACGAGTCGATGCTGCAGCCGTCGTCCGTCGACGTACGACTGGATCGGTTCTTCCGGGTCTTCGACAACCACAAGTACGCCACGATCGACCCGGCCGTGGACCAGTCCGAGCTCACCCGGCAGATCGAGACCGAGGGCGACGAGCCGTTCATCCTGCACCCGGGTGAGTTCGTGCTCGGGTCGACGTACGAGACCGTCAGCCTGCCCGACGACATCGCGGCGCGCGTGGAGGGCAAGAGCTCGCTGGGGCGCCTCGGGCTGCTCACCCACGCCACCGCCGGCTTCGTCGACCCGGGCTTCTCCGGCCATGTGACGCTCGAGCTGGCCAACGTCGCGACGCTTCCGATCAAGCTCTACCCGGGGATGAAGATCGGTCAGTACTGCTTCTTCAGGCTCACCTCGCCGGCCCAGAACCCCTACGGCAGCGAGAAGTACGGGAGCCGCTACCAGGGCCAGCGCGGCCCGACCGCCTCGCGCAGCTTCCAGAGCTTCCACCGCACCAAGATCTGAGCGGAGCTGTCGGTGGTCGCAGCTAGGGTCGGTTGGATGAGTGAGACACCGTTCCTGGCACCGGACGGCCAGACGCGTTGCGCGTGGGCCGGTGGGGCGCCGGAGTTCCTGGACTACCACGACACCGAGTGGGGGTTCCCGGGCGGAGGGGACGTACGACTCTTCGAGAAGATCTGCCTGGAGGGGTTCCAGAGCGGGCTCTCGTGGCGCACGATCCTCAACAAGCGACCCGCGTTCCGGGAGGTCTTCGCGGGCTTCGACTTCCACCAGGTGGCCGAGTTCGACGAGAGCGACGTCGAGCGGCTCCTGCAGGACGCCAGGATCATCCGCCACCGCGGCAAGATCGAGGCGTCGATCAACAATGCCCGGCGGGCGGTCGAGCTCGTCGAGGAGCAGGGGTCGCTGGCTGCGTACGTCTGGGGCTTCGAGCCCGAGCCGTTGACGATTCCTGAGGTGGTGGCCACGTCCCCTGCCTCGGTGAGCCTCTCCAAGGACCTCAAGAAGCGAGGCTGGAAGTTCGTCGGACCGACGACGATGTACGCGTTCATGCAGTCGATGGGGATCGTCAACGACCACTCGCTCGACTGTGTGATCCGGGATCGGGTCGAGGTCGAGCGGAGGGCGTTCGTCAGGCCCTGACCGTCCGCTGCGTCGTCCCAAACCTTGGGGGCCGATACCTCGTTGAAACGGTAATGTGTTTAGGCTGTCCTAACTAAGCATTGCCTAACCCGAGGTGGTCCACGTGATCCGTCGTCCCGTACTCATCGCAGTGAGCACCGCGCTCGCTGTCTCCGGCCTGGCTGCCTGCAGCACGGGCTCCACCGACTCGGCCGACTCCGGCCAGGAGTCCACCTCGAAGGCCGACTCGGGCGCCTTCCCGGTGACCATCGAGCACGCCTTCGGCGAGACCAAGATCGAGGAGGAGCCGAAGCGCATCTCCGTCGTCGGTGTCAACGACGCCGACATGCTCCTCTCGCTGGGCGTCGTGCCCGTCAGCATCCCCAAGGTGACCTGGGGCGGTGACGAGGATGGCACCACGCCTTGGTTCGACGAGAAGCTCGAGGAGCTCGACGCCGACATGCCGGCGATCCTCGACCAGACCGACGCCATCCCGGTCGACGAGGTCGCCAAGCAGACCCCCGACCTGATCCTGGCGACCTACTCGGGCATCACCGAGGAGGAGTACAAGAAGCTCTCCGAGATCGCGCCGGTCGTCGCCTACCCGGACCAGCCGTGGGCGACCGCGTGGGAGGACTCCCTCGACATGGTCGGCCAGGCCACCGGCCGCAACAAGCTGGCCGACGAGGTCGAGGCCGACACCCAGAAGCTCTACGAGGACGTCAAGACGGACACCCCGGAGATCCAGGGCAAGACCTTCATCTGGGCCGCGCTGGCCACCGCCGACCTCTCCCAGATCCCGTTCTACACGACCGAGGACGCTCGCCCGGACTTCCTCTCCGACCTCGGCATGGAGAACGCGCCGGTCGTCGTGGAGAACACCAAGAAGGGCGAGTTCTTCGCCCAGGTCTCCGCGGAGAAGGCCAGCGAGCTCGACTCCGACTTCCTGTTCACCTACGCGGTCGAGGACACGGACGCCGAGACGTACGCCAAGGACAAGCTGGTCGGCCAGGTCCCCGCGATCAAGGCCGGTCACATGTGGGCCTCGACCGACAACGTCGCCTCGCTCGCCGCGGGCACCCCGACGCCGCTGTCGGTGCCCTACGCCATCGATGAGTTCGTCCCGGGCATCGTCAAGGCTCTCGAGGGTCAGTGACCCTCACGAGGACGCTCGACCGAGCCCCGGCCGCGGATCCGCGCGGTCGGGGTCGGTCGTCGATGGTTCGAGTCGTGATCCTGCTCGCCGGTGTCCTCCTGGTCGCCGTGGTCGCCTCGATGCTGATCGGCGCGAAGCTCGTCTCCCCGCTCGATCTGTGGCGTGACGGCAGTGTCGGCCAAGGCATCCTGGAGACCCGGATGCCGCGCACCGTCCTCGGGCTGATGGCCGGCGCCGCGCTGGCGCTCTCCGGCGCCTGTCTGCAGGGCCTGACCCGCAACCCGCTGGCCGACCCGGGGCTCCTCGGGCTCAACTCCGGGGCCACGTTCGCGATGGTGCTGGCGGTTTCGGTCTTCGGCATCGGCTCGCTCAACGCGTACCTCTGGTTCGGCTTCGCCGGCGCCGCGATCGCCGCGATTCTCGTGCACACCGTCGCCTCCTTCGGCTCCGGCGGCGCGACCCCGGCCAAGCTCGTCCTCGCCGGCGCCGCCCTCGCCGCAGGGGTCACCTCGTGGACCACCGCCGTCCTGCTCACCGACAAGGCCACCTTCGACGTGATCCGGCTGTGGCAGGTCGGCACCATCGGCGGCCGCGGCTGGGACATGGTCCTGACCGGCCTGCCGTTCCTGGCCGTCGGCGCGCTGCTGACCCTGGCCGGCGCCCGCACCCTCGACACGCTCGCACTCGGCGACGACCTCGCGCGCGGGCTCGGGCGTCGCACCGGCATCGACCGCGCCGTCATCGGCCTCGGTGTCGTGCTCCTCACCGGCACCGCCACCGCGCTGTGCGGGCCGATCGGCTTCATCGGCCTGATCGTCCCCCACATGGTCCGGGTCATGGTCGGCTCGGCCTACACTCGCGTGCTCCCTCTCTCGGCGGGCTTCGGCGCCGCCCTCACCCTCTTGGCGGACGTGGTCGGCCGGGTCATCTGGCCGCCCTCGGAGATCCAGGTCGGCGTGATGACGGCCGTCATCGGCGTACCCGTCTTCATCTTCTTCCTTCGCCGCGGACGGATGGCCGGTCTATGAGCGTGCAGTCGATCAACCCCACCGCGGTCGTACGCAGCGCCCGGCGCATCCCGCAGCGGCGGCTCGCCCTGGTGGCCGGTGGCCTGGGCACGGCCCTGTTCGGGCTGTTCGCGCTCCGCGTGCTCGGCGGCGACTACATCATCACGCTGCCGGACTTCTTCCGGATCCTCGGCGGCGAGGAGATCCCCGGCGCGACCTTCATCCTGATGGAGTCGAAGCTGCCGCGGGCGGTCCTGGGCGTACTGGCCGGAGTCGCCTTCGGCACCGCCGGCGCGATCTTCCAGTCGACCCTGCGCAACCCGCTCGCCAGCCCCGACATGCTCGGCATCTCGCTCGGGGCGAGCGCGTCGGCGGTCTTCGCGATCGTGGTCCTCTCGCTGAACGGCTCGGCGCTCTCGCTCGCCGGGATCATCGGTGCGGTGCTCACCGCCGTCGCGATCCGGCTGGTGGCCGGCAGCGACGGTGGCTACCGGCTGGTGCTCGTCGGCGTCACCGCTGCCGCCGGTCTGGTCGCCGTGATCCAGTACCTCTTCACCCGCGCCAACGAGTACGACGCCCAGCTCGCGCTGCGCTGGATGACCGGCAGCCTCAACTCGGCCTCCTGGCCGACGATCAGGATCCTGCTCGTCGCCCTGGTGATCCTGCTGCCGCTGGTCGCCTGGACGGTGAAGTCGCAGCGGGTGCTCGAGCTCGGTCCCGACGTCGCCAACGCGCTCGGCGTCACCCACCGCTACGCCGACCTGCTGCTCCTCCTCGCCGTGCTGCTGTGCGCGCTGGCGGTCGCCGCGACCGGACCGGTCGCGTTCGTCGCGTTCGTCGCCGGGCCGATCGCCCGGGTCCTCAACGGCGGGCGTACCACGATCCTCGGTGCCGCGCTGGTCGGCGCGGTCGTGGTGGTCGGGGCCGACTACGTCGCGGCCTATGGATTCCCCGGCACCAACCTCCCGGTCGGTGTCGTCACCGGTGCGTTCGGGGCGCCGTTCCTGTTGTGGTTGCTCGCCAGCGGGCGGGCCGGAAGGCGATGACATGAAAGAGGCCCAGATGAGACTCGCTGCGGAGAGTGTGAGCCTCGGCTACGGCGCGGAGCCGATCGTCGACCAGGTCTCCCTGGAGATCCCCGACGGTCTGACCACCGTGATCGTGGGCGCCAACGGCTGTGGGAAGTCGACCCTGCTGCGCGGGATGGCGCGGTTGCTCCGCCCGATCTCGGGGCAGGTCGTCCTCGACGGCAAGGCGGTCCACAAGCAGCCGACCCGGGCCGTCGCCAAGACGCTCGGCCTGATGCCCCAGTCGCCGATCGCGCCCGAGGGGATCACGGTCGTCGACCTGGTCGGCCGCGGACGTCAGCCCCACCGCGGTGCGCTGCAGCGCTGGTCGCCCGAGGACGACGCGGCTGTCGCCGAGGCGCTCGAGCTGACCAACACGCTCGACCTCGCCGACCGGATCGTCGACGAGCTCTCCGGGGGCCAGCGGCAGCGGGTCTGGGTGGCGATGGCGCTCGCCCAGCAGACCGATCTGCTGCTCCTCGACGAGCCGACCACGTTCCTCGACGTCGCCCACCAGATCGACCTCCTCGACCTGCTCCATGGCCTCCGTGAGACCCGTGGGACGACTGTCGTGATGGTGCTCCACGACCTCAACCTGGCTGCCCGCTACGCCGACCACCTGATCGCCATGAGCGGCGGCAGGATCGCCGCCACCGGTGACCCCGCCGAGGTGGTCACCGCCGACTCCGTCGAGAAGGTCTTCGGCCTGGAGGCCCAGGTCATCTCGGACCCCGTCTCGGGCACACCGCTGGTCGTCCCCATCGGACGCCACCACCGACCCGCCGCTCACCCCCACGCACAAGGAGCCTGACATGCCCATCCTCGCCCGCGTCTCGGTGCGCTCCGTCGAGCGCCTCTCCCCGTCCTTCGCCCGGATCGAGCTGGCCGGCGACGACCTGGCCGACTTCGGCAACGACGGCCCGAGCCTCGACCAGCGCATCAAGCTCCTCTTCCCGGCCACCCCGGGCGTGCTGCCCGAGCTCTCGGCGGAGGACTGGTACACCGAATGGCTCGCCCTCCCCGAGGACGAGCGCCCGCGGATGCGCACCTACACGATCCGCTCGGTCGAGGGCGAAGGCATCGAGAAGCGTCTGTACGTCGACTTCGTGCTCCACCCCGGCGCGCACGGTCCCGGCTCCGACTGGGCCGGCGCGGCGAAGCCGGGCGACGAGATCCTGGTCGCCGGACCCAAGCTGGGCGAGCCCTACGGCGGGATCGAGTGGCTTCCTGGTGACGCGACCCGGCTGCTTCTGGTCGGGGACGAGACGGCCGTCCCGGCGATCGTCTCGATCCTCGAGTCGCTGCCGGCGGACGCCACCGGATCGGCCTTCCTGGAGGTGCCGGCAGCTGATGACGTACAGCAGGTGTCTGCGCCTGACGGGCTGCAGGTCAGCTGGCTCCCGCGCGAGGGTGCGCCCGTGGGTGGTCCGTCCCTGGCTGCCGTCGGCGGGCTGCTCGGCTTCGAGGCGACGCCCGAGGACGTGACCACGGTCGAGGTCGAGGACCCGGACCTGTGGGAGACCCCGGACTACTCCTCCTCCGGCGAGGAGGTCACCGGCCCCGACAACTCCGCGAACGGTGCTGGCAACGGCGAGGACGGGCGCTACGCCTGGATCGCCGGGGAGTCCCGGATGGTCACCGCACTGCGCCGTCATCTGGTCAATGAGCTCGAGATGCCGCGCAAGCAGGTGGCCTTCATGGGGTACTGGCGAGAAGGCGTGTCGATGAAGGGGTGACCCAGCGCGGTTTTGTCTGTTTGACGTGGTTAGGTTGACGTACTCAATCAACCTAGAAGGGTCGTGGAATGCAAGGAAGCATCCTGGCCGCGGACACCCTGATCCAGGCCAATGCAGTTGATTACCTTCTGATCGCCATCTACTTCGCGTTCGTTCTCGGCATCGGCTTCCTGGCCAGCCGCGGCATGTCGAGTTCGGTGGACTTCTTCCTCTCGGGTAGGTCCCTGCCCGCGTGGGTCACCGGTCTCGCCTTCATCTCAGCGAACCTCGGCGCCGTCGAGATCATGGGGATGTCGGCAACCGGCGCGCAGGTCGGGCTGCCCACCGTCCACTACTTCTGGATCGGCGCCATTCCGGCCATGCTGTTCCTGGGCGTCGTGATGATGCCCTTCTACTACGGCTCGAAGGTGCGCTCGGTCCCCGAGTTCATGAAGCGCCGCTTCGGCACCGGTGCCCATCTGGTCAACGCGCTCTCGTTCGCGATCGCGCAGCTGCTCATCGCCGGTATCAACCTCTACCTGCTCGGCGCCATCGTGCACGCGCTGCTCGGCTGGCCGCTGTGGGTGGCGCTGATCGTGGCCGCGGTGATCGTGCTCTCCTACATCACCCTCGGTGGTCTGAAGGCCGCGATCTACAACGAGGTCCTGCAGTTCTTCGTGATCGTCGCCGGACTGCTGCCGCTGACCATCCTGGGTCTCCACCGGGTGGGCGGCTGGGACGGTCTGACCTCGAAGATCGAGAAGGCCGCGGCCGCCAACCCCGACACCATCGCGCCCGCCGCCGACCAGCTCAACTCCTGGCCCGGCACCGCTCTGACCGGCTTCTCCTCCGACTTCCTCTCGGTCGTCGGCATCGTGTTCGGTCTCGGCTTCGTGCTCTCCTTCGGCTACTGGACGACCAACTTCGTCGAGGTCCAGCGAGCGATGGCCGCCAACTCGATCAGCGCCGCCCGCAAGACGCCGATCATCGGTGCGTACCCGAAGATGTTCATCCCGTTCATCACCATTCTCCCCGGCATGATCGCGGCGGTCCTGGTCACCGAGATCGCACAGACCAAGGCAGGGGAGTCGATCGCCGGTGGTGCCTCGGGTGAAGGGGTGACCTACAACGACTCGCTGCTCTACCTGATGGCAGAGGTGTTGCCCAACGGTCTGCTCGGCCTGGCGATCACCGGTCTGCTGGCGGCGTTCATGGCCGGTATGGCGGCCAACGTCTCCGCCTTCAACACGGTGGTGTCCTTCGACATCGTCCAGGAGTACATCATCAAGGACCGCCCGGACGACTTCTACGTGAAGCTCGGCCGTTGGGCGACCGTTGCGGCGACGGCCATCGCGATCTTCACCGCTGTCCTGGCGTCCAGCTTCTCCAACATCATGGACTACCTGCAGACCCTGTTCGGGTTCTTCAACGCTCCGCTGTTCGCGACGTTCATCCTGGGTATGTTCTGGAAGCGGATGACCGCGACCGCCGGTTGGGCGGGTCTCGTCTCCGGCACCTTGGCGGCGGTCGGCGTCGGCATTCTCGCCGACGGCACGCTCGGTGGACTCTCCGTCGGCGTCCTGCCGCTGTCCGGTCAGGGTGCGTCGTTCGTGGCTGCCGGTGTGGCGTTCGGTGTCGACATCATCGTCAGCGTGCTGGTCTCGCTGGTGACCAAGCCGAAGCCGGAAGGCTCTCTGAAGGGTCTGGTCTATTCCGAGACACCGAGGGAGGACCTGGTGGACCCGGAGGACGCCGGTCGTCCGTGGTGGCAGCGCCCGGTGCCTCTGGCAGGTCTAGCGCTGGTCATGGTCACTATCCTGAACGCGATCTTCTGAGGAGGCTGAGATGTCCAACGAAGCCAACAAGGCCACAGCCAGCAAGGGATTTCTCGGCACGCTGCTGTCGCTCTTCGACATCCGCAACGTGATCGGGTCCCTGCTCGCGGTCTACGGCGTCATCCTGCTGCTGATGGGCCTGTTCGGCGACCCCGAGGTCGACAAGACCGGCGGGCCCAACGCCAACCTCTGGGCGGGAATCGCCCTGCTCGTCGTCGGGGGCGCCTTCATCACCTGGGGGGTGCTGCGGCCGGTCGTGCCGGACGCTCCTCACCCTGGCCACGAGAAGTAGCCCTCCTCCCGGGCTCAGAGCCCGATGAGGGTGATGTCACCACTCACGGTGGTGGTGCGGAGCTCGACATAGGGCTCACCTGCGGCCGGTGCGCCAGCGCTCTGGACAGTGCTGGTGCACCGGCCGGTCACCGTGTTGACGTCGGTCCACACCGGGGTGCCGTTCGGGATCCCGATGCGTACGTCGGAGGAGGCTCCCTTCACCGAGATCCGGCCCGCGCCGACCGAGTGGATCGCGAAGTCGCCGGCGCCGGTCGAGTGGCTCACGTCGCCCTCGACCTCGTCGATCTCCACGCTGCCGGAGCCCGTCTTGGTGTGCAGGTCGTGGACCGTACCGATCCGGATGTCGCCGGATCCGGACTTGATCGAGGCTCGCCCGTCGAGGGTGTCGGCCTCGATGTCCCCCGAGCCGGACTCGACCTGGAACTCCTCGGTGACCCGGTCGATCCGAATGTCGCCCGACCCGGTCTGGACCCACGCTGCCAGGAGGACTCCCTGGGTGGCGATGTCGGCGGTCCCGGTGCGGGCTCGCAGCTGGCTGCGGACGGGGACCGTCACACTGATGTCGTAGCGCCGTGAGCGGTTGAACGGGCCCTTGTGCGGGTCGATGATGTTGATCGTGTCGCCGCTCTGCTCGACGACGAGACTCTCGGCATCATCGCCGTCGACCTCGACGACCGTCTCGTCCGTGTCGGTCGCGTGGACCTCGAGATTGCCCTTGCCGAACTCGACGAACAGCTTGGCGGGGGCGGTGGACATGAAGGTGTACGTGCTCATGATGGTGCTCCTGAAGGGTGTGGTGATCTACCGGACCGGCCGGGCGGCCGTCCGTTGTTGCGTGTGAGGTCAGGTCAGAGCCAGCCGGTCATCCGGCGGTCGGACCTGCCGCGATTGCTCCCGCGGAACGGATCGAAGCTGCTCATGGCTTCGTTGACGATGTGTGGGATCGCGGAGAGGTCGACGTCGACGTTGACCGCGTTCTCGCGGGTCGCCGCGCGCACCGCGCCGATGAGCCAGGTGTTGAGCGACTGACCGGCCACGGCCGCAGCCTCCTCGGCCTTCGACTTGAGCGACTCCGGGATGCGGAGGGTCACCCGGGCGAGGGCGTCGTCGCCCTCCGGCTCCGGCGGGGCCGGAGGAGCCGGGGGAGCGGGCGGTGTCGGTGGCGTCGGAGGAACCGGCTCGGCGAGCTCGGGAAGCGTCACCCCGAACTCCAGGTCGCGCCCTCGCAGACGTACGTCCACATTGCCCGCCGGCAGCTCTGCCGTGATCTCGGCGGCTGCCTGGCTCACCGCCTCCATCACCGCCAGCCGAGCGGCCGGGTCGAGTGCGTAGGTGAGCCGCTCCGCGGTCTCCCTGGCCTCCGGCCCCGATGCCTCGGCCGCGGCCAGCAGATCCCGTCGCAGGCTGTCGATGTACGGCGTGATGTCCATACGCACCACTATGACATCACTGTGACGTCAACACAACCCCGATCTGACATCACGTGATGTCAACCCCCGGCCGAGGCGTCAGGTAGGACGGCCGAAACGTCACGCGCGCCGGTCGAGTGGGCACGGTGGTGCCACTG